>JBEPWN010000034.1:0-12899 GCA_041642395.1 Marinilabilia sp.
ATGCACAGAACTTAAAATTAGAAAAGCTGATTTTACCATTAATATGGTAGAAAGGACCAACCAGAGTTTTTATGCTACTCTGAGAAATAAATTAATGTGGGGTGCTGATAAACGCAACTGATCTTTTTGCAATAAAGGAATTATTATGCCGTTTGCATAAGGGCGGATGACGAATTACTCCCGTGGTTAAATAGTTTTGATAAATGCATTTAAAAATCCACATATTTTTATTCTTTTCTGCGGTTTTTCTGATGTTTGCAGAAGTCGGGCATAGTCAGGACCGGATAGAAGGAGGTTTTTTTCTGGGTACTTCATATTATAATGGAGATTTGAATCCGGGGGGCCAGTTTTATCAACCTAAATTGTCTTATGGAGGTTTGGTGCGAGTTGTGATGAATAACAGATTCGCTTTCAAAGGTAGTTTAACAGGTTTATCCGTCAGTGGCTCATACCCTCAGAAGAATGTCTTTTATCCTGCTGCTTCCGGAAGCCAGTCAGCGACATATAATTTTGAGCGTACGATTGCAGATATGGCTACGCAATTTGAGTTAAATTTCTTCGAATACGATAATCCCACTCGCCGGGAAGAAACACGGATTACTCCATATATAAGCGGGGGATTGGCTTACACGATGTACCGCAGATATCATGTGAATGGTGACAGCCGTTCTGAAAACCCACTTTTTATATTATCTTTGCCCTTCGGTATTGGGGTGAAATGGAAACCTGCTGATTGGGTGCATGTTGGTCTCGAATGGTCATTCCGTAAAACATTTGTTGATGATCTTGACAAAATGGGAAATGGAGAGATTGATCCATCCGATCCGTATGGCTTTGAAACATCATCTGCCTTGCACAACAACGACTGGTATTCTCTGGCAGGTATATTTGTAACATTCGATATTTTTCATAGAAGAGTGCCCTGCAATGCCGGATTTTAGAAATGTGACGAAGAATAATTTATATGTCAGTTAAAGAGCAACTGAATAAAGAAAAGCTTCCCCGGCATGTGGCCATTATCATGGATGGAAATGGACGATGGGCTAGAAACCGGGGTATTTCACGAGTTTTTGGACACAAAAACGGGGTGAAAGCTGTGCGTGAAGTAACCGAGGCTGCTGCCGAACTGGGAGTGAGCTATCTGACTCTTTACGCATTTTCTACGGAAAACTGGAGCCGTCCCCAAAATGAGGTTGATGCCCTGATGTCTTTGCTGGTTTCAACCATTTCGTCCGAAACCAAAACCCTTATGGACAACAATGTGAAACTGAAGTCCATTGGTTGCAAAGAAACACTCCCCCGAAATGTTCAGGAAAAGCTTGCTTCCTGTATGAAGCAAACTGAAGGCAACGATGGATTGACTCTGGTATTGGCCCTTAGTTATAGTTCAAGGTGGGAAATCATAGAAGCAGTAAAAAAGATTTCCACTGAAGCACATAAGGGAAATATTGAACCATCAGAAATTAATTCCGAATATTTTAGTCAATATCTCGAGACATCAAACATGCCTGATCCCGAGTTATTAATAAGGACCAGCGGAGAGTATCGACTCAGTAATTTTCTGCTTTGGCAAATTGCCTACTCAGAATTATACTTTTGCGACGTATTGTGGCCCGATTTTCGCAAGAAACATTTTTTTGAAGCACTACTCGATTATCAGGGTAGAGAAAGACGTTTTGGAAAAATTAGTGATCAGGAAAAAAAATAAATTCATTTGTAATGTTGAAACGCACTTTTGTTCTATACCTTTTTTTCATCTTTTCTTTTATTGGACTGAACGCCCAGGACCAGGGTCCGGAAATTTCTTATTCGGGGAAACCCAAGGAATATGTGATTGCTGACATCACTGTTACAGGAGATTTGAACAATGATCCTCAAATTCTGGCAAACTTGTCCGGATTGAAGGTAGGGCAACGCATTCAGGTTCCTGGCGAAGATATTTCATCCGCCATTAATAAATATTGGGAATACGGTCTTTTTTCAGACGTAAAGATTTCTGCTGAAAAGATCGAAGGAAATAATATTTATCTGAATATTTATCTTCAGGAACGTCCTCGTTTATCTGAGATCAATTTCTCAGGTTTGAAAAAATCTGAAATAGAAGATATTTCCGGTAAAATAGACATGATGAGGGGGTCACAGGTAACTCCTTATCTGATTTCCCGGGCAGAAAGATACATTAAGGACCATTTTGTTGAGAAAGGTTTTTTTAATACAGAAGTATCTATTGTACAACGGGATGATCCTGATAAACCCAATCATGTATTTCTGGATATTGATGTTGATAAAAAAGACAAGGTTAAGGTCAGTAGCCTTGAATTTGAAGGCAATGAAGTGTTTTCGGATTATAAGTTGAACCGGTTTATGAAAAAAACCAATGAGAAAGGAAAGATTCTTAACTTTTTCAGAACCAAAAAGTTTGTTCAGGATGAATATGAAAATGATCTGCAAACCATTATTGAAAAATACAATGAAGAGGGATACCGCGATGCATACATCGAATATGATTCCATTTCACGAAATGCTGATAATACCGTAGATGTGCGAATTGGTATCAGTGAAGGAAATAAGTATTATTTTGGCGATATATCTTGGGTAGGAAATACCATCTATCCGGGTCCTTATTTAAATGAAAAACTGCGCATCAAAAAGGGTGATGTTTTTAATCAGTCACTCCTTGATGAGCGTTTGTTTATGGATGATGATGCTGTTCACAATCTCTACATGAACAATGGGTACCTCTTTAGTAATATAGAACCCGTTGATATTAGAATACAGAACGACACGGTGGATCTGGAGATGCGTGTTTATGAGGGACAGCAGGCTACTATTGACGAGGTGGTTATTAAAGGAAATACCAAAACTCATGAGCATGTAGTGCGCCGGGAATTGCGTACAAAACCGGGCGAATTATTCGATAAATCAAAATTGATCCGTACTGTAAGGGAGTTGTCTCAGCTGGGGCACTTCGATCCGGAGAATATCAATCCGGTGCCAATTCCTGATCCCGAAAAAGGAACGGTTGATCTGGAATATAACCTGGTGGAAAAAGCAAACGACCAGATTGAATTGTCCGGTGGATGGGGCGGAGGTATGTTCGTTGGTTCGCTGGGTCTTAAATTTACGAATTTCTCGGTTCGCAATATTCTGAATAAAGAAGCATGGCGCCCATTGCCTACAGGTGATGGACAAACACTTTCGTTACGGGCACAAACCAGTGGTAAATATTATCAGTCGTATAGTTTTTCTTTTACAGAGCCATGGTTGGGAGGGAAAAAACCCAACTCATTGAGTGTATCTCTTTATCATTCTGCTCAGACAGGATCCAATAATTACTATGGTAATCCATACAGTTCCGGTGGTTATGGCAGTGGTGGCTATGGCGGAGGTTATGGCGGAGGTTACGGATATGGATATATGCCGCCACGTGAAGAAGATCCTGATGAATACATGAAAGTTACCGGTTTGTCTGTTGGTTTCGGAAAACGTTTGGCTTGGCCCGACGATCATTTTCAGTTCTTTACCCAGGCAAGTTTTCAGCGTTACGATCTGAAAAACTGGTATTTTTTGATGGAAACAGGAAACAGCAACAATTTAAATTTTAAAACCATCTTATCCAGAAGTTCAATCGATAACCCGCTTTATACCCGGCAAGGATCCGATTTCTCCCTGGGTCTCGAATTTACACCACCTTACTCTTATTTCGAAGATACTGATTATTCCGATCAGGATATGCCTGATTCGGAACGTTACAAATGGGTGGAATATCATAAATGGACTTTCAAAGGAAATACTTTTAAAGCATTGGATAATGCCAACAAGCTTGTGTTGATGACAAAAGTAGAAGGCGGATTTCTGGGATATTATGATGAAAACCGGCGTTCACCATTTGAGAAATTTGTGCTTGGTGGCGACGGTATGTCAGGCTATAGTCATTATGGAAGTGAAACAATTGGCTTACGAGGATATGAAAATGCTTCTCTGACACCTCTTAATGATGAAGGACGTCAGGATGGAAATATATATAATAAACTGGCACTGGAATTAAGATATCCATTAACACTTCAGCCATCGGCTACCGTTTACGGACTTTTATTTGCTGAAGCAGGAAATTCATGGTCCGAATTCGAGGATTATAATCCTTTTGGCTTGAAACGTTCAGCCGGAGTAGGGGTAAGGATCTTTTTGCCTATTTTTGGACTTATGGGTATTGACTGGGGTTATGGATTCGATGAAGTGCGTGGAAGCACGGCTGCCGGTGGAAGCAATTTCCATTTTGTAATTGGTCAGAATTTCTAATATTATTACCGGTAATATTATTGGTTTGATTTTTGTATTTACTTGTGGAAGAAAGAGTATAAATAAACAAAAACCAACGGAAATGAAAAAGTATGTTATTATACTGCTGGCAGTTGCAGGTTTAATGTTTGGTAGTCAGACAGCGGGTGCACAGAGATATGCTTTCGTGGATATGGGCTATATCATGTCCAATATACCTGCTTATGAGGCTGCTCAGGAGCAATTGAATCAGCTTTCAACTCAGTGGGAGGAAGAAATAAAGTCGGTATATGCTGAAGTGGAGGAACTTTACAAGAACTATCAAAAGGAAAGTGTTTTTCTTTCAGGTGAAATGAAGACACAAAGAGAGAACGAAATAATTGAACTGGAAAACAAAGCCAAAAGCCTTCAGCGACAGTATTTTGGTCCCGAAGGAGAACTGAACACACGACAGCAAAAATTGATTGAGCCCATACAGGAAAAGGTATCTGTTGGCATACGTGAAATTGCTGATCGCGATAATCTGGATGCTGTTTTTGATATGTCGGGCAACATGGGTGTTGTATATGTGAAACCCCGTCAGGATATAAGCGACCAGATACTTGAACATCTTGGATTCTCATCACAATAAATCAGTATTAAGAACCATATAGAAAAAAGATTAAAAAATTATGAAAAAAATTACAGGAATAACATTGATAAGTGCATTGTTGCTTTTTTTTGCATCAGGAATTAATGCGCAGGATTTAAAATTTGGTCATGCCAATGTTCAGGAAATAATGGAAACGATGCCTGAGTTTCAGCAAATGCAGCAGGAACTGGAAAGTGAGTATGACCGCCTTGAAGACCAACTGGCAACCATGCAGGAGGATTACAAACAAATGGAAGAAGAATACCGGGGAGATGCTGAAAATATGTTGCCCCAGCAGCGTCAGCAAAAGGAACAACAGTTGATGGAAACTTCTCAGAAAATCCAGCAATTTTATCAGTCCACTCAACAGCAACTTTCTCAGAAACAAGAGCAATTGCAGGCTCCGATCATGCAAAAATTATTGCAGAGCATTGAAGAAGTAGGTGATGAAGGCGGATTTATTTATATATTTGCTGCTAATTCCGGCGCCACTGTCTATCAATCAGATCAGAGTGTGGATGTAACGCAACAGGTGAAACAAAAACTTGGAATTAATTAAAATAGTTAATCTGAAGTAACGATGAATATGAAAATTTTTAAATTATTTACAGTTGTTCTGTTGATTTCATTGACAGCTGCTACATCGGCACAGGATCTGAAGTTTGGTCATATAGACATTCAAAAACTTATTTCAGAATTGCCTTCCAAAAAGGCCGCCGATAAAGAATTACAATCTGAAGCTCAAAAATTACAAAGTCAATTACAGGTGATGAGTGAGGAGCTGGATCAGAAATATTCCAACTACATGGAGCAACGTGACTCAATGTCCGAACTGATCCGCTCTACCCGTGAAAAGGAGATTCAGGATTACGATCAACGTATCCAGAATTTCAATAAGTTGGCACAGCAGTCTTTAAGTCAAAAAGAACAAGAGCTTTTGCAACCCATTATCGCAAAAGTTGAAAGGGCTATTGAAGCCGTAGGAGACGAGCAGGGATTTATCTATATTTTTGATTTGAGTTCGCAGGTTATTCTCTATAATTCGGATCAGAGTGTGGATTGTGAAGAATTTGTGAAGACCAAACTTACGGAAATAGAATAATCTGAATTAACTTTCATTCTGTCTGCAGGCAATTTAGGTTTAGTCTGTATGTGAGAAGTTAGTTTTTAAAGGTCATAAAAATATAAAAGCCGGTATTAGATTTAATACCGGCTTTTTTCATTGTCATAATATGATGATTATGCAGTGGGAATTTTTATCTTCGTAGGTAGGATACTCATTGAAACACGACTTACGCAAATGGAAAAGAAGAATGTGTTAATCTCCGGACCAATCGGTGTTTTTGACTCGGGATATGGGGGACTGACCATATTAAATGAATTCGTGAAAAATTTCCCTGAATATGATTTTATATATCTGGGTGATAATGCACGAACACCCTATGGTACACGTTCATTCGATATGGTTTATCGATATACTCGTGAGGCGGTGCTTCGACTTTTCGATATGGGTGCACATCTGGTTATTCTGGCATGTAATACTGCTTCTGCCAAAGCTTTAAGAACCATCCAGCAGTACGACATTCCTATGTATGATGAGGAAAGAAGAGTGCTTGGCGTGGTTCATCCCAGTATCGAAAAAACCAGTCAGATATCCCGTAACGGCCATGTGGGAATTGTGGGAACAACCGGAACCATTCAGTCAATGTCCTATCCCCTGGAGATTGAAAAATTGTTCCCCGGAACGGTGGTTTCACAACAGGCATGTCCTATGTGGGTTTCACTTGTTGAGAATGGAGAGATCCTTTCCGAAGGAGCACGCTTTTTTGTGCAGCGGGATTTGGATATTCTTTTTAAAAAAGATCCGGAAATTGATACTTTGATTCTTGCCTGTACTCATTACCCTCTTTTATTGCCGCAAATAGAGAGATTCGTGCCATCAGGTGTTGCCGTTATGTCGCAGGGCGAGATTGTTTCTTCCAGTTTAAAGGATTATTTATTACGGCATCCTGAAATGGATGCCAAGTGCACCAAAAATGGCACTTGTTGTTTTTATACTACTGAGGATTCCAGTAAATTTGATGAAACGGCGGCTGTTTTTCTGGGCCATCAGGTTAAATCCGTTAGATTGGAGGTGTAGTAGTTTAATTTTTTTTTGGCACTACTTATACCATCCTGCATACATTAGATAATTACTTGCAATTTTATTGATCATTTCCTTTGTTTGTCCAGGCTCAATATCTTTAACCTTTTTGGCCGGAACGCCGGCATAGACACTGTTTGGTTCTACTTTTGTACCAGTAAGAATGAGTGAGTTTGCTGCAATGATGGAGTTTGATCCAATCACCGCATGATCCAGGATGGTGGCTCCGATGCCGACCAGAACATTATTCTCAATTTTGGCACCATGAATGGTTACATTGTGGCCAACCGATACATTATCCCCAATTTCGATGGTTGATTTTTCATATAAAGTATGCAATACCGATCCGTCCTGAATGTTTACTTTGTTGCCAATGCGTATGCTGTTTACATCTCCTCTGATTACTGTATTGAACCAAATGCTGGAATCCTCACCAATTTCGACATCTCCAATAATTGTTGCATTGTCGGCCAGAAAAACATTTTCTCCGATTTTTGGGGTAAAACCCCTGACTGATTTTATTAGTGCCATGATTTTTATTTTTTAATTATATACATATTTATTAGTGACCGGGTAAATTTTATTGTTGATTAAAGATTGCTTCCCCGTAGGATCGGGGCAGGCTCAATGACTTGCAATTACCGCAATTATGGGAAGCAGAATAGTTTTACGGGCTTCCGGACTATGATTGAGGTTGGGGTTAACTCCAATCACGAATAACTTACTAACCTACCAATCTACCAACCTAAACGATATATTGCAATGTTTCAAATAAGAATTAATCAATATCCAAAAATGTAAATAGCTGTTATACACTAAAACCTTTATGAAACCGTTACGTAAACATGATTTTGAATTTTATGATACAAATATAAACACCTTTTCCGGATATATTTTTCGAGCTCAAAAATCTGATTTAAATCAACTTTCTTAAACTTTTTTGTACTTAACTTTTCTTTAAATTTACATGATGAACCATTGGAATAACTTTAACATTCCGGGGTATTTTTTTATATATTTTTTTTAAAAGCAGACTTAAAAATAATCAGCTAAGCTATGGCTAAAAAATCAAAAGTTATTGAAAGAGAAGAAGTTGTGGTTCGGTTTTCTGGCGATTCCGGTGACGGGATGCAGTTAACCGGTTCATTGTTCTCTTTCTCTTCAGCTATTTATGGAAACGACATTTCTACCTTTCCTGATTTTCCTGCTGAGATCAGAGCGCCCCAGGGAACCATTGGGGGAGTTTCAGGATATCAGGTTCATTTCGGGCACAGTGAGGTTTATACTCCCGGTGATAACGCCGATGTGCTGGTTGCCATGAACCCGGCTGCTCTCAAGGCTAATCTGGAATGGCTCAAGCCCGGTGCTACGATCATTATGGATATCGACAGTTTTGATGACAAAAATATGGCCAAAGCCGGATATAAAACCAACGATCCCATTGAAGAAGACAATCTTTCGTCGTACAACATCATAAAGTCTCCGATTACCAGTCTTACGCGTGAAAGTCTTAAAGATATGGGACTTGATAATAAGACCGTTTTACGTAGTAAAAATATGTACGCTCTCGGACTCGTGTTTTGGTTGTTTAACCGTCCTCTTGAAAACACTGAACAGGTACTGAGAGAGAAATTTTCCGGAAACGCCTTGGTTGCAGAAGCCAATATTAAGGTGCTGGAGGCTGGATACAATTACGGATTAATTATTCAGGCCGGAACTCCTTCTTACCATATCTCACCGGCAGATATTCAAAAAGGTTTTTATCGCAATTTGAACGGAAACCGTGCTATTGCATGGGGATTTTTGCTTGCAGCTGAGAAAAGCGGACTGGAGTTGTTTTTAGGTTCATATCCGATTACTCCCGCTACGGAGATTCTTCAGGAATTATCTTCGCGCAAGGAATTGGGCGTTAAGGTATTTCAGGCAGAGGATGAAATTGCCGGAATATCCACAGCTATAGGCGCCAGTTTTGCAGGGGATCTGGGAATTACATCTACTTCTGGGCCTGGTTTGGCATTGAAAGGCGAAGCTCTTGGCCTTGCTGTTATGGCTGAATTGCCACTTGTGGTGGTGAATGTGCAGCGTGGTGGCCCGAGTACGGGATTGCCTACCAAAACAGAGCAATCGGACCTGATGCAGGCATTGTATGGACGAAATGGTGAAAGTCCGCTTGTTGTTATGGCTGCCAGTTCGCCGGTTAATTGTTTCGATTATGCTTTTTATGCTTCAAAAGTAGCCATTGAACACATGACCCCGGTGATATTGCTTTCAGACGGTTTTCTGGCCAACGGAACCCAGCCCTGGCGAATTCCTGAGGATGATGAATTTCCCGATATCATTCCTCCCTTTGTTGAAAAACCGGCCTCGGAATGGAATGTATATGAGCGTGATCCCAAACGACTCAATCGTTTTTGGGCATTGCCCGGGAATCCGGGCTATCAGCACCGGCTTGGAGGTTTGGAAAAAGATTTTCTTACAGGCGCTGTTTCCTATGATCATCACAATCATGATAAAATGGTGCGGATGCGTCAGGAAAAAATTGATCGTATTGCAGATTTCATTCCTCTGCTCGAAATTCATGGTGATGAAGATGCTGATCTTTTAATTGTAGGTTGGGGGGGTACATTCGGGCATCTTTATACCGCTCTTGAAGCATTACAGGATGAAGGCAAAAAAGTGGCTCATGTCCATTTCAGTTATATCAGCCCTCTCCCTAAAAACAGCTACGAAATATTGAAGCGGTATTCTAAAATAGTGGTTTGTGAGTTAAATCTGGGACAATTTGCCAATTACTTGCGGAGTAAGTTCCCAGATGTTACATTCCAACAGTACAATAAAGTCGAAGGACTTCCTTTTACCATTCTTGAACTGAAAAATCATTTCTTAAAAATTTTAGAGGAATAAATCATGGCTGAAATAACGAAACAATCTTTTCTTCAATATAAGAGTGATCAAAATGTGAGATGGTGCCCGGGATGCGGAGATCATGCCATTCTCAATGCGATACAAAAAGTAATGGCTGAAATGCAGGTTCCCAATGAAGATGTAGCGGTCATTTCGGGTATTGGCTGCTCGTCGCGGCTTCCCTATTACATGAATACTTATGGATTTCATACCATTCACGGACGTGCTTCTGCTGTTGCATCGGGTGTAAAGGTGGCCAATCCCAAGCTTCATGTTTGGCAGATTACAGGCGATGGTGATGCTTTAGCCATTGGAGGGAATCATTTTATACATGCCATACGCAGAAATGTGGATATTAATGTGATCCTGTTTAATAATCAGATTTACGGACTGACCAAAGGTCAGTATTCTCCCACATCGAAACGTGGTTTTATCTCAAAAACGTCACCGTTTGGAACCATCGAGCATCCTTTTCGGCCTGGCGAATTGACCATTGGTGCACGGGGATATTATTTTGCCCGAACCATTGATAAAGAGATAAAACTTTCTGTTGAGGTTATGAAATCTGCTGCAATGCATGAGGGGACATCCATTGTTGAGGTTCTTCAGAATTGTGTTATTTATAATGATAATACACACAAGGAAATTACTGATAAACGTTACAAAGAAGACCGTACCATTGTTTTGCAACACGGAAAACCAATGATTTTTGGAAAGGAAGGCAATAAGGGGCTGTTATTGGACGGGATAAAATTGAAAGTTGTTAATATCAATGAAGGCGGGATTACCAAAAAAGACATTCTTGTGCATGATGCACATTGCGAAGATCCTACCATCCATTTGAAGCTGGCCGATATGGAATACCCGGATTTTCCTGTTGCTCTTGGGGTGATAAGGGATACCAAAGCTCCTGTTTACGACCAGTGCGCCCGGCAACAAATTGAAGATATAAAGGAAAAATCAAAAATTAAGAACTTCCGTGATCTGGTAACGTCAGGTGAAGTTTGGGAAGTAAAATAATTAATTGCATGAATACGCTGACAGGACTTTGTGTGCTGTCAGCGTATTTCTACAGTTAAGATTTTTTTTTGTTGTTTTGCTTTCGTTGTTTTTCAAAAAGACCCACTGCATGGGCAATCTGGTCATTTTTGCCTAATATATATACAACGTCATCTTTACAGAGTGTTGTGTCGGGGCCGGGATGATCAATCAGCTTGTCTTTACGTTTGATCGCTACTACCGTAACGCCATATGTTTTCCTGAATTCCATCTCAGATAAGGTATGTCCTGTAGAAGGAGAATCTTCGGCCACACGCATGGCAGATATTTCTATATTAGGTAATTGACCAAGGATTGAGCGACGTGGCCTTTTCTTCATGTCACGCACAAGGCCGTAATTATTTTTACGAATTTCTCCGATGGTAGTCTCAATTTCATCGCGTGGCATCAGGAACTTATTCAGTACCCGTTCAAACATTTCAATGGCTGTTTCAAATTCTTCGGGTATAACACGGGTAGCCCCTAATTTGTATAGATCCTCGGCATCGTCTATCTGTTTTGTGCGAACGATAATCGGAACATGACGGTTTAAATGCCTTACTTTTTCAATGACCGACATGGAGGTAACGACATCACCAATGGAAACCACAACGACCCCGGCTGTTTTAATATGTGCCTTTTCGAGAATGGGTTCGTTTTTTGCATCCCCATAGATGACGATTTCTCCTTTTTGTTGTCGTTCTTTGACAATGGAAGGCTCAAAAACGATTGAAATATAGGGGATTTTGACATGATTTGCCATCACTGACATGCTAAGGGCCCTGGAGTCTTTCCCGATTAGTATCAGGTGATTTTTGAGCACCGGAATATCGATTTGTTTAAGCGGAAACAGTCCGTCAATAAAACTTTTGGGCAAAGGTAATTTCATGACTGCATTGGAAAGGGGACGGGCTATCATGATCAGAAAGGGAGAAATGGACATTGTAACTACCGCCACAGCCAAAAATAACTGATAATAGTATTCCGATATGATTTGGTAATTTTGCCCCAGTTTTACAAGGATAAAAGAGAATTCACCCACCTGCGCCAGTGCCAGTCCCACCAGAACAACACCCCTGAGGGTATGTCCAAGTACATAAGCTGTTCCGCTGGCAATGATCATTTTAATGACAACGACCATGGTAACCGTGCTTACTACCAGGATAATATTATCAACTACAAATTGCAGATCAAGCAGCATCCCGATTGAAACAAAGAAAAAGGAAGAGAACGTGTCTTTAAAAGGTATGATGTGACCAAAAGCATTATGGCTGTATTCCGACTCAGAGATCATCAGTCCTGCAAGAAATGCTCCAAATGCCAGCGACATACCCAATTCGGCAGTCAGGAAAGCAACCGACAGGCATATCAGCAGTATGCTCATTAGAAAAAGTTCCTGGTTCTTGGTCATGGCAATGGCATGCAGCAGCCTGTTCATGAACCATTTATTCCCGAAAATTACGAATAGAATAATACCCGCGGATTTCAGTGCCATCCACATTATTTCATTGACAATATTGGTTGATTCACCACCAATAAGTGGAGTGAAAAGCAACAACGGGACAAGTATCAGATCCTGAAATATTAAAATGCCTAATACTGACCGACCATAATTGGAGGTTATTTCTCCGCGGTCCTGCAAAATCTTTAAAACAACCGCAGTACTGCTGAGAGCTGTTAGAAAACCAACAAAAAGGGCGCCTCTGAAATCAAGGTTATACAAATGTGCTATCCCTAAAACCAATAATGCTGTGAGCGAAAATTGAAGAAAACCACCTAAAAAAACAGTTTTTCTGATTTTGATGAGATGCTTCAGAGAGAATTCCAGTCCTATGGTAAAAAGCAGTAACACGATTCCTATTTCTGCCAACACCTCAATGTTCTCTACATTGCTGATAACTCCTG
>JBEPWN010000035.1:0-12578 GCA_041642395.1 Marinilabilia sp.
AAGTTGTTGATGCCATAAAAACGGCAGGAGGAGACGCAGTAAAAATCAAGGCAGATGTAAGCAATGAAGATCAAGTGAAAAGCCTGTTCAGCAAGACCATCGAGATCTTTGGTCCGGTAGACATCCTCGTAAATAACGCAGGCATACAAAATGAAGCTCCCATCGATGAGATGAGTCTTAGCGAGTGGCAAAAAGTAATTGATGTAAACCTCACCGGAAACTTTTTATGCACACGGGAAGCCATCAGGGAATTTAAAAAGAAAGGAATTGATGAGAGCGTTTCGGTGGCAGCAGGTAAAATTATTTGCATCAGCTCTGTGCATGAACGAATACCTTGGGTTGGACATGCCAACTATGCCGCATCCAAAGGTGGCATCATGCTTTTAATGAAATCAACAGCCATGGAAGTGGCTTCCAGCAAAATCAGGATCAACAGCATTGGACCGGGAGCAATTAAAACACCCATCAACAAAGGAACGTGGGATGATCTTGCACAAACAATTCCTTACGGACGAATGGGTGAACCTAAGGATATTGCACAGGCAGCCGTTTGGCTGGCATCCGATGAATCGGATTATGTAACAGGCACTACTCTGTTTGTGGACGGTGGCATGACCTTATATCCTTCAATGGCTTCGGGGGATTAAGAAAAATCAGAATATATCTTTATGACTTACAAAATCAGAAACCTTGGTGTGATCAGCGACAGGCACAGTGGTGCGCTAATTGATAAACACGGTGATATTTGCTGGTATTGTCCCGGACAATTTGATAACAAATCTATTTTTGCTGCTCTGTTGGATGAACAAAAAGGCGGTGTCTGGTCTCTAAATCCCAAAAAAGAATATTCGGTAACCAGAAAGTATATTGGCAACAGCAGTATTCTTGAAACTCGTTTTTATTCGCAAGATGATGCATTTACACTTACTGATTGGATGCCGGCGGGAGATAATTATTCAGGTATCTGCAGAATGTTCTCTTCTTCCACCCTTCCCAGAAAAAACAGAATTATTCCTGCGCCCGGATATGGACAAGAAAAAGTTAACATTCTGAAAATAAATGAATTTACGCTTAGGATAAACAACAAATTTTACCTGATGGCTTCACATCCGGTAAGAGTGGAGAACCAACAGATAATTTTTGAAATCCCTTCAAAAGAAGGGGGTTGGGCTATACTGTCCGACCGGGAAATAAAAATAACAGGCTATGAAATTGTAAAAAACTCCCTGCAAAAGACACAGCAAAAATGGGATAATATCAATTCCGGCTTTGCTTATGCCTCACGATTAATGAGATGGAATGTTGCTGTTCATTTTTAAATCAAGGATTAGATTTTGTTTCGTATTTTCGTAAACATCTTATTTCTGGTTAATATGAAAAATTCAATATCAAGCACATTGTATCCTAAAAATTATATCATAGCTCACCCAACAAAAGGAGCCATAATTCTATTCTTTTTTACCCTTGGTTTTGCCATACTTTATAAGCCGCTGAATGCCCATGAAGGGCAGTTTCTGAATTTTGAAATCACCATGCTCGTATATTCATTTATTGCTTCTGCTGCGGCGTGGTTGGCTATCTTGGGAATCCACAAAATCAGTTACTTTTCCGGCCCCAAAAAATGGACACTTCCAAAAGAGATTCTTTCAGTTATTATCGTTCTGCTTGTAATGGGAATTGCTGTTTTTTTCACAGCCTTTTTACTGGAACCACCAGCAGAAACATCCAGATGGAACTTCAGTACCTTCTTCGACTCATGCAAAAGAACTTTCCTTATTGGATTAATCCCTTTTGCTTATTTTATTTCCATAAATCTGGGGGTGCTATTCAGAAAGAATATCAATCCAATAACACTTTCAGGTGATGACCTGCTATCTCAGAAAACCTCTAAGAAAATAAATATCTCATCGTCCTTAAAAAAAGAAAATCTTAATTTTTACGAAAACCAGCTGCTGTTTGTAATGTCGGAAGGCAATTATGCCATATTCCATCTTTTGCAGGACAACAACATCAAAAAAGTACCCATCCGCAACTCCATCTCAAACATCGAAAAACAATTAAAAAACCATCCTGCCTTTTTCCGTTGTCACCGGGCTTTTATAGTGAACATCAATCGGGTTGACGCCAAAAAAGGAAATGCCCTTGGATATCAAATGAGCATGACCGGCACCCAACTTACAGTACCTGTTTCCAGACAAAACATAAAAAAGTTCGATAAATTATTCGACTTTTACCGGAAAGACATTTAACCAGCAATTACAGGCTTTCTCTTCGTCACAAAAATTTGTTTTACACACCAAAAAATCTTGCCATTCTTGCCATTTGCAACAAATACCGTCGTAGTATCCCAACTATTTGACAGTCAGCAAGCCATTTTGTCCATTTGCAGTTACAAACTAAAAACAAAACTGAAAATGGAACGATTCAAATTAGCCAGGGCATTTACCTGTACCATTCTTATTGTAATTCAAAGCACTTCCTTGCTGGCACAATCATCACCAGCCATAAAAGGAACAGTCACCGACCAGGACAACGTGCCTGTATGTTTTTCCAACGTGATATTAAAGAACCTGAAGGATTCGACATTTGTTTCGGGGACCACATCTGACAGCACCGGAATGTTTGACCTGGAATACGAGCAACCGGGTAAATATTTTATGGCAGTCAGTTGCATCGGCTTTGAACCGGATTCTAAAATCGTGGAAATTACAGAAACAAAACCTGTCATTCACTCAAAGCCCTTCAGATTGAAGAAAAAATCATTTGAATTAAGAGAAGTGAAAGCAATAGGCCAACGCCTCAAAGCAAAGCAAAGCATGGAGAAAACCACCTACTTTGTCAATCAGAATATGCACAAAGCATCCTCGTCAGCCACCGACATAATAAAGCACGTTCCCGGCATTCAGGTTGATTTGTTCCGCAATGTCTCCCTCGAAGGACGTGAAGATATTCTGATATTAATTGATGGTGTTGAACGGTCCCCAGGCTTTCTGGCAAAGATGGATTCCCGGAAGGTTGATAAAATAGAAGTAAATAACCGTCCGGGACCCGAATACCGCTCAAACATATCCGGCGTAATAAATATAGTAACTGTAAAAGAAAAGCAATCCGGCATCAGCGGACATCTGTACGGGGAAATACCCGGAAGTAAAAATGAGATTTATGCCATGCCCAATGCAAATCTTAGCTACTCTGCCGGAAAGATGACCATGTATGCTTCCTACGAAGGAGAATTCAGCTATTTTGACATTGAAGCAAAAAACAAAAAATGGTTATTTGAAGATGAAAATCATTCATTCATTACCAGCTCTCAGTTTGTAAAACAGGAAAACCAGTCACATAAGTTCAACCTTGGATTTGATTACTTCTTTAACGACAAAAACCAATTGAACATACTGGGCTTTGTTAATCCATACTCCAATGAACATGACGGGCGCCTTGATGTGAAAAAGACGGCAAATGAAACCAATCCGGAATATTGGAATTATGAGAAAGACGATTCTGATAAAAACAGGGGAGCCGGGAGTTCAATCTATTACAGACACCACCAAAAAGGAAAAGAATTTTCGGCAGAGTTGAGCTATTATAATTATAAGGGTCATAACAAAACCGAATACCTCAATAATTCAACCGGGGAAACTCACATCAATGATGCCAAACCGATTGAAGATTCATTCGTTGGAAGAATACAGTTCTCCTTGCCCATTGGATCTGCTCTGAGTGTAAGTACAGGTATGGAAAGCAAAATCAGGCTGCTTAGTGACGAAATCTGGTCATCTTTTAATTACAGAGAAGATGTATCAGCCGGATTTGCCTCTCTTACACGCAACGGTGAGAATCTCATCCTTAAAAGTGGTGCCCGGCTGGAGCATTCTCAGCTTAAATCAGGCGATAACAACACAAAGAAAAATTGGTCATTGTTTCCTTTTGCATCTGCCCAATATAATTTTACAAGGAAAACGTCACTCCGTATCTCTTACCGCAGATCCATTCTACGACCACATATTTATCATTTAAACCCGAATGCAAGCCAGACAGATCCTTTTACACAATGGCAGGGAAATCCGGCATTAACTCCGGCTTTCCGGGATGAAGTTTCAATGGATTTTTCGTTTCTGATCAATAACAATTACATTTCTGTTGGTCCGTTTTTTTCCAAAACATCAGAAGAAATTGAAATCCTTACCACCACAGACAATGATTTGCAATTCGTGAACACCTACCAAAACCCGGGGACGACCGATCGTATGGGAATAAAGCTGACTGCCAGTCTGAGCCCTATAAAATCCATCACTTTTAATCCATTCCTGAAAATTTTCAATGTCCATACGACTCCAAATGAACTGGCCACAACGAATTATATTAAAAGCAAAAACGACCTTGCCTGGGAATCGGGATTTTCATTATCCATGCTACTTAAAAACGACATTTCGATTTCTGCAATGTTAAAAAATAACAGCAAACTTCCACGTATTCAAAACACCAGGCTGGCAGATAAACTCTATTTTGTATCAGTAGAAAAAGAAATTTATGAGACTTTGAAAGTAGGTATTACCACCGCCATTCCATTTCAGAAAGAATTCACCTATCAGGGGCATGAAATCACCAGACTTAATTTTGAAGAATATGCTGAAGACAATATACAAATGTCGGATTTTCCTTTTTGGTTCAAGATAAAATATACTTTCAAATCAGGCAAAAAAACCAATCGCATAGATCGTCCCGATGAATTTAAAAACAAAAGGATCAAAAAAGGTTTTTAAACAAGAATTATAATTTGTCAGAATCCAATAAATCGTTAGCCCCTCTGGCTTAGGAGTAAAATGTAGCTAATGTCGGTATCTACTAATAAAACCTGGTATCCACTAAAACATTTTAAAAAATCACAAAGCCCAAAAATCTTTGAATAAATTTTTAGCTTCCTCCCAGGCTTTTTTATTTAAACAGTATTTAATTCGGGGCGCTTCGATTTCACCCTGAATAAATCCTGCGGCTTTTAATTCCTTGAGATGCTGTGAAAGTGTGGATTTAGCAATGGGAAGATCCTGTGACAGATCACCGCTATAGCAACAAGCTTGTTTTGACAACAATTGCATAATATAAATCCGGACCGGATGTCCCATCGCTTTGGCATAGCGTGCCAGTTTCTGCTGCTCAGATGTTGGTGCGGACCGGCTAATTTTCAATTCTGATATTTTTACCATTTTTGTTGATCAATAGTTCGTTAAAAAAAACCTAAACGTAGAATACCTGTCTGCCATTTTTTTTGAAATAGAATCCATTTATTTAATTGGTTGTCACCAGCTCGGGTACAAAATTTTAATTTGCACTTAATATACTTCAAAGTTACGAATAAATGTAAAATTTTGGATCATCGATCATTATTATACGGAAAACAACAGGATTAACAGTTTTTTTTGTGCACAAAATGTTGGTAACTGCAAATTCACAGGTCAGGAGAATTATACTGACCTGTTTCAATAGACCGTTAGATTTTTTGATCTAAGATTTAAGACAAATCTTATGAAATTAATAATCTCCAACTTAGCAAAAACAAACCTTGGATTTTGAACAACTGACTCACAGGTTTTGAAAAAAGCTTAACGAAGTATTGTGTTTAAAATTAATGCATTATCCTAATCCTAAAATTTCACATTTTAACTCATTATATAAGAGTTATGTTTCATCATAAAAAATGGTGACTTGCGATTTATAGTCTAAATGGTTAACTTAACATTTATCAAAAGCAAAACAAAATTTTAAAATTACTCTAATCATTACATAACAATATGTTGAACCTAAAAAGCTGTTTTATTTACAATTAAAATATGATTTTTCATTCTTTAATAGAACCTGTTTATTTTTTATTGCCGTTTGCCGGATTTATTATTGGACTCTTCGGAACCATGTTCGGCGGCGGCGGAGGTTTTTTCTTTCTGCCTCTTCTTACACTTTTGGTAGGGGTGCCTGCTCAAATAGCAGTAATCACCTCATTGGTAGCAACTTTGCCCATCTGCGTTGTTGGTTCATTTGGTCATTACCGAAAAAGCAACATTGATTTACGCATTGCAGCAAAATTTGCAGTAGCAGGTTTAGCAGGAGCATTTACCGGAGCCGCTATTGCAGAGCGGATCAATGCAGATCAGCTTAAAATGAGTTTCGGCATTTATTCTATATTCATTGCACTTAATATGGTTTTCAGCACATGGCAAAAGAATCGACATACAAAAAATATTTCGGAACAGCCAAATGATTCCCGGTTAATAACAACAGTAAAAAGCTCATTTTTTGGATTACTGGCAGGGGCCATTACCGGGACCTTTGGTACAAGCGGAACGGCTCCTGTCTTATCAGGATTATTTTCGATGCACATACCTTTAAAAATAGTAATCGGGACGTCGTTATTGATTGTATTGGCAAATACCTTTTTTGCTGTTGGAGCACATTTTATAATCGGAAAAATCGATCTCACTCTTGTTTATTTTCTTACTGCCGGATCGGCTTTGGGAGCAATTGCAGGGCCGAAATTACTGGCAAAAACCAAAACAGAGCCATCAGAAGGTATGTTGAAATACTGGTATGCATTGACAATGGTTGTGATAGGTGTATTAATGATGATCAGCTAATTCAATAGATCGTTTGATTTTTAGATATTAGATGTTAGTTGGATTGTATCATATTGAAAACAACTTTTTAACACCATAAGTGTTTTAATTTTAAACAATTGACTGACAATCTATTACAAAAATTTAACGGACTATTACTAATTCAGACTCCTTTCAATAATTCACTTAGAGAATTAGTATTTGCCGGAGGATTTATACAAGTGAACGTTAGCTAAAAGAGAAAATATGATTCAAACGATTTATCTTATAATATTTATTTATTTTTTGGTTGGGGGCATTGGTATTTATTTTATCAACCGGAATAAAGATTTTCAGGAAGCCCGAAAGAGTTACACAAAATTCATTACTTACTTTTTCATTATTAATATCCTGTTTTTTAGCATTACAATTAATCCTGTCATATTCCGGATTTTATCGGCTTTCATTATAGCTGCCGGATTTTTTGAATTATTCAGACTTTACCACAAAGACAAATACAAGCATACCCGCTTTTTCCTTTTAGCCTTAACTGTTTTTTCAATTTTTTCGATCGGGTTTTTCTTATTCAGTGGTCTGAACAAAGAATTGATCCTCTATTCCTTTTTAATTCTTTCAATTTTCGACAGTTTCAGCCAGATTACCGGACAGCTCTGGGGAAGCACAAAAATATTCCCAAACATCAGTCCGGGCAAAACAACAGAAGGATTGGGGGGCGGAACAATAGTGGCCATTTTAAGCGGCCTATTGCTACAGAAACTAACGGCCGGCAGTTCAATAGAGGCATTATTCCTGGCCACCGGAGTAGTAATTTTTGCTTTTGCAGGCGATATTTCTGCTTCATTCTATAAAAGAAAATATAATGTGAAGGATTACAGTAATCTGATTCCCGGACACGGAGGTTTTCTCGATAGATTCGACAGCCTTATTGCAGGCGGAGGATGGGTTGCATTTTATATTTACGTTTTAAATTTTTAAACAGTTAAAAAATGGAAAATATAATTGTGCTAACATTTGTTTACTTAATTGGAATTGTTCTTTTATTGGCTTTTAACGAACTTAATTACAGGCGACTTAACATAAAAGGAGAAATAACACGCAAATTTGCCCATTTTACTGCCACACTGGCTGCAGTTCCATTTCCTTACATATTCCCTTCGCACTGGTATGTATTAGTGCTGGCACTTTTATTCTTTGCGGGATTGTATATTACACAAAACAGCAAGCAACTCAGATCAATCCATGATATTGAACGGAAATCAATAGGGAGTTATCTTCTGCCAATTTCCATATACGCAACATTTCTTATTTCCGGTTTACTCAACAATTATTTTTTATACATACTGCCAATGCTGATTCTTGCAATCTGTGATCCAATGGCTGCAATACTGGGAATTAACATTAAGAAAAACAACGGCCGAATTAAAATATTTGGTCATAAATTGAATAAAACATGGCTGGGAACCACTGCATTTTTCGTTACCAGCTTCGTGATCAGTTTAATAGCTTTGTATTTTCACCTTGAAGTATTCGTGCTGAAAACATTCTGGATAGCATCGGCTGTAGCCATAACAACTAGCATGGCCGAACTATTCAGCTGGAGGGGTTCAGATAATCTGACCATACCATTAACTGCATTACTGGTTTTAGCAATGTTACTGTAAAATTAGGTTGGTAGAAAGGTCGGTCATTAAGTCGGTAGAAAGGTATAGAAGGTAGCTGGTTAGAAAGGAATGGGGTCTGGAGCATGGGAAAAAAATAGCATAATAATGAAAGAATAGGTATTTTGTATAATGCTGATATCATGTATTTTGGCAAACAAAAACACTTCAATATTAAACAGTTGAAATACAAAATATTACAAAAGCTTAACGGACTATTATGTAAGAAAACATATATAAACAGGGTGCTCGCAACGGAGAAGAATAAACGTTGTAAAAATCATAAAAACAATCAAAATGAAAACAATAATTATTAATGGCGCAAATGGTTATGTTGCCGCTAATTTTATCAATAAATTACTATCAAAAAACCATTACAGGATTATTGCCCTGGTTAGAGCGAGTAATAAATATTCAGCAGAGGAGAGAATGATAAAAGCTCTTACCGAAAATAACAATGGTGAAAAGGTGGATGCCAGGAACATCACAGTTTATAATTATTCATTACTTGATAAAGATTTTTCCATTCCTGAAGAACAGCTAAAAGATATCTTCAAACAGGAGGTTGACTACTTTCATTTTGCTGCCAGTCTCAAATATGATCTGAGATCAAGGGATGAAATTTTTAAAACAAATATTGAAGGTGTTGAAAACTCAATAAAAGTTTATTCAAAATATGCGCAGGACCGGTCGCGGTTCTTTTTAATAGGCACAGCCTACTCGTGCGGAAAATTCCTGGGTCTCTTCGAAGAAAAATTTTATCCGGATGAAGATATTTCCGGATTCAGGAATTATTACGAACAATCGAAGAGAATTTCAGAAAACATGATAAAAAAACAGAACGAAAATAACGGCTTGAACGGGCATATTATAAGGTTATCGCAAGTTGTTGGGAACAATAAATCGGGAATAACAAAGACCGATTACGGAATTTTTGATTTCGCAAAAAGAATTCACAATCTGGCAACCAGGTATCCAAACAAAACAGTGAGGGTACAAATGGACCCGGAATCTACGCAAAATCTGATTCCGGTTGATACCGTCGCGGACTATCTGACAAGAACAGTAGAAATAAACAGGGTACCGGTCATAATGAATTTCATTGGCAATAACTCAATTAAGAATAATTATATTATAGATAGTATTAATAAACTGATTCCAATCAATATTATACCCACAGGAGAGATAAAGCCTGAAGACATGAATGCCATAGAAAAAGTAATTGCAGCAGGCATGTCATTTACAAGTCATTATGTCAACACAAACCTCGCATTTGACACAAAAAAGCGGGATGAAATTATCACATCCAATGGTAATGAAGCAAGTGAGCATACAGTATTTAAAATGCTGGAATATTTTATTAATAATATTCCAGCAAAAAATAAAAAAACAAAAATTGATTCTTACAGTTAGCAAGACTCATATGTGATGGGTATGTTCAAAATAAAAGATAAAACCGATAAATTAAAAAGTAAGCAACAAATGAAACAGATAACAGTAAAGGGAGAAAATATTCTAAATGTCCCGAATTTCATCAGCCTCTACCGCCTTCTTGTATTCCCGGTAATCCTGTTTATGGCACTCAAGGGGAATGAAGACTGGTACGTCATTCTTTTAAGTATCAGCCTGATCAGTGATGTGCTTGATGGTGGTATAGCCAGGTATTTCAACCTTCAAACCAATTTTGGAGCTGCACTCGATAATCTGGCGGATATATTTACATACGCAATGGCTTTATTGGGCATATTTATTTTTAAATGGACTGTAATTGAGCCCCATGCATGGATTTTATATTTGTTTCTGAGTGTATTTATTTTAAGCTATTTCATTTCCTTTTATCGATTTGGCAAAATACCCGGATTACATCTTTATTCAGCAGTATCGGCAGGATACATTCAGAGTATATTCTTTTTTGTACTTTTTGTTTTTGGGTTTTATCCCTGGATGTATTATCTGGCTATGGGGTGGGGTACAATAGCCTACATTGAGAAAATCATAGTCCTGCTGCATCTCGATGATATAAAAATAGGAGTTAAAGGACTTTACTGGCTACTCCAGAAAGAGCAACAATAAATGACGAACCTAAAAGAAAAAGTAGTCTGGATAACAGGTGCATCCTCCGGAATTGGAGAAGCATTGGCTTATGCTCTGGCCAAAGAAGGAGCATTTCCTGTGCTTTCGGCACGAAATACCGGGAAACTTGAAGAGGTTAAAAAAAAGTGTTTAATGAGTACTTCAAAATGTTGGGTTCAACCAGCAGATCTATCATCCAACGATCATTTTGAAAAGCTGGTAAACACTGTATATGCGCAAACAGGAGGCTTGGATATTTTAATCAATAACGCAGGCAGAAGTCAGCGCTCACTGGCAACAGAAACACCTCTGGAAATTGACAGAAACATCATGGAACTCAATTTTTTTAGCGTGGTAGCATTGACAAAACTGGTGTTACCACAAATGCTGAAAAATAAATCGGGTCACATTGTAGTTATCAGCAGCATCACCGGCAAACTTGGTTTTCCGATGCGAACCGCTTACTCGGCATCCAAGCATGCGCTTCAGGGATATTTTGAATCCCTGAGGGCCGAACTGTCCGAAGATCCCGTTAAAATAACAATCGTTTCACCTGGCCGGATTAAAACAAATATATCGCTCAATTCATTAACCAAAACCGGAATGCCTTACAATAAAATGGATGATGGCCAGGAAAACGGAATGACTCCCGAAGCATGTGCATCCAGGATTGTAAAAGCCATCAAAAAAGACCAGAAAGAATTGTTGGTAGGAAAAAAAGAGATTCTGTTGGTACACATCAGACACTTTTTTCCTGCACTTTATCACAAAATAGTTACAAAGATCAAAAATTAGGTTTGCTATTGAAATTTAAAAAAAATCCAAAATCAAATTTTTTCGGACAATCATTAAAAACAATGCTATGGATAAAAATATTTGCGGCATTCAGCAAGTCGGAATTGGAGTAAAAGATGCAAATGAAGCATGGAAATGGCACAGAAAGGTATTTGGTATGGATATCAGTGTATTTGAAGACACCGCCACAGCAAAACTGATGCTGCCATATACCAATGGAAAGGAATGTAACCGACATGCCATATTGGCAATGAATATGGAAGGTGGCGGTGGTTTTGAGATATGGCAACATACCGATATGTCACCAAAACCTCCTGTTTTTAATGTGCAATTGGGCGATTGCGGAATCTTTATTTGCAAAATGAAAAGCCGCAATATTCATCAGGCTTTTAAACAGCATCAATCCAGAGATATAAAAATTCTGGGTCCACTAACGAAAGATCCTCATGGCAGTTTGCATTATTATCTGAAAGATCCTTATAATAATATTTTTGAAGTCGTAGAAGAGCAAAACCATTATGAGAAACAAAAATCATTGACCGGTGGTGTGGCCGGTGTAGTAATCGGTGTTTCAGACATCGAAAAATCTAAAAAAGTATATATGGACATTCTCGAGTATGACGAAGTGATTTATGATAAAACCGGGAAGTTTGATGATTTTTCAGCACTTCCGGGAGGAAACGAAAAATACAGGCGGGTTTTATTAAAGCATAAACCCCGAACCGGCCCTTTCAGCAAACTACTGGGTCCGACCCAAATTGAATTAATTCAACCTATAGAGCGCAAACCTGAAAAAATTTTCAGAAACAGAATCTGGGGAGAATCAGGCTTTATCCATTTGTGTTTTGATATTATAGGAATGGATTCCCTGAAAGAGGAATGTGAGCAAAAAGGCTTTCCTTTCACAGTAAACAGTGCAGACAGTTTTGATATGGGCGCAGCTGCCGGTCATTTTTCATACATCTCCGATCCGGACGGGACCCCCATTGAGTTTGTTGAAACACATAAGCTTCCTATTATAGAAAAACTGGGATGGTACATGAAATTGAAAGGCAGAAATCCCAAAAAATCACTCCCAAACTGGATGATCGGGACTTTAAAATTTAGCCGGGTAAAGGATTAAGTCCTTAGTATTTCAATTAAAAAAGACCAACTATTTCTAAACCAATAATTTCATAATACCAAATCAAGTATTCAAGTACCGGCACAAAAAAATATTGATTTTTTTTTTGTCTTTTGTTGCCCGAATTAAAAAAATACTCTATATTTGTATCGGGTTAGGGTTAAGGTTAAAAGGGTTGTCGGCATAGCTGGCAGCCCTTTTTTATTTATATGGATTACTTTATTTGACTAAATACCAGCATATTAACTTTGACTCGCACATAAATAACAACCAATCTCCATTGATCAACGGTTATTTTTATATCAATTTTTCTGAATCTTTTTT
>JBEPWN010000036.1:0-12374 GCA_041642395.1 Marinilabilia sp.
CTCAGTGAGACAAATTGGAGCATACGTGCCGCCACGGTACTTGCTTTAAGGGAAACAGGACGAAGTATGATCTATACTTCTATTATTCTTTTCTTTGGTTTTGGTATATTTACAGTGTCAAGTTTTGGGGGAACAGTTGCTTTGGGTTCTTTAGTGGCTATTACACTGTTGGTTGCGTTGTTTGCCAATTTAATTTTGTTGCCTTCCCTGCTGCTTGGTCTGGAACGCCTGATAACCAATGAATCATTTAAAGAACCCATGCTCACCATTTATAATGAAGACGAAGATATTGATTATGATGAACTGAAAATCAGCAAGAACACTGAAAGGAAAGATTTAGTATTCAACGATTCCGAAATCAAAGAACATGCAGATGTCCAAAATTGAAGAATATCGTCAGATTATTGAAGACCAGCTACAGATGATGGATGGTATGAAAAGGCCTGAAGGATTGTACGAGCCGGTGAAATATGTATTGTCTTTGGGAGGAAAGCGTTTGCGGCCTACTTTGTGCCTGGCTTCGGCTGCTCTTTTTGGTGACTATTCTTCAGCTGTGATGCCTGCATTAGGGCTTGAAATTTTTCATAATTTCACCTTGCTGCATGATGATATTATGGATCAGTCCGAGGTTCGTCGCAATCAGCCCACTGTCCATAAAGCGTGGGGAAATAATTCTGCCATTTTATCCGGCGATGTCATGCTTATTAAAGCCTATGAACTGGTGACCAAAAGTCCGGTGGGGGTATTGCCTCAGATACTCGAAGTTTTCAACAGAACTGCCATTGAAGTATGTGAAGGACAGCAGTTTGATATGGATTTTGAAAAAACCACCGATGTAACTGAAGAGGGTTATCTGGATATGATCAGACTCAAGACTGCTGTCCTTATCGGGGGGAGTATGAAAATTGGAGGAATTATCGGTGGGGGCAGTTTGCGTGACTGCGGATTGCTCTATAAATTCGGGCAGGATATTGGAATGGCTTTCCAGTTGCAGGACGATTGGCTTGATGTATATGGTAATAAGGAATCCTTTGGGAAAGAAATAGGGAATGACATTCTGAGTAATAAAAAGACTTTTTTACTGATCACCGCTTTGAACCGGCTCGAAAATGAATCCAAAAAGGAACTTTTGGAGTGGTTGCAACGTAAGGAGTACAATGCAGAGGATAAAATTGCTGCAGTGACACGTCTTTTTGATGAAGCGAATGTATCAGAGATTGTTACAAAGAAAAGGGATGATTTCTTTTTTAGATCTCTTGAAAATTTTGAAAAGATCAATGGTGATAAAGAGTTGAAACAGGAATTGCAGATCTTTGTACACGATTTGATGGCAAGGATACGTTAATTTCAAGCGTATAAATAATTCGGTTGTTAAAATAAACGATTATAAATCATGGCGCAAATAAAAGGCACAATATCTCAGGTCATTGGGCCGGTTGTGGATGTTGCTTTTGAGCTTAAGAGAGAGCATCTGCCCAAAATAAATGAAGCTCTTGAAATTCCTAGAGAAAGGGATTATGATCTGATTCTTGAGTGTCAGCAGCATATTGGCGAACATACGATCCGGTGCATTGCCATGGACTCAACAGACGGACTGAAGCGGGGAATGGATGTCATGACCACGGGAAAAGCCATTTCGATGCCTTCGGGCGAAAATGTAAAAGGGAGGTTGATGAATGTTGTGGGACGTTCGATTGATGGTCTTGCTCAGATTGAATCTGAAGAGAGAAGCCCGATTCATAAACCTGCTCCTGATTACGATACATTATCTACCGAAACGGAGATTCTTTTTACCGGCATTAAAGTGATTGATCTGATTGAACCGTATGCTAAAGGCGGAAAAATTGGCTTGTTTGGAGGTGCAGGAGTGGGTAAAACAGTTCTTATTCAGGAATTGATCAACAATATAGCCAAAGGATATAGCGGTTATTCGGTCTTTGGTGGTGTGGGAGAGCGGACCCGCGAGGGCAACGATCTGTTGCGCGAAATGGTTGAAGCCGGCATCGTAGATTATGGAGAGGAGTTTAACAAGAGCCTGGAAGCCGGACAATGGGACATTGAAAAAGTAGATCCCAAAGCACTGAAAAATTCACAGGTTTCCATGGTTTTCGGACAGATGAACGAACCACCCGGAGCCAGAGCCCGCGTGGCACTTTCTGCACTTACTATTGCAGAGACTTTTCGCGATCAGGGAGGCAATGGAGGAGGAAGTGATGTATTGCTTTTTATTGATAATATTTTCCGTTTTACCCAGGCTGGCTCTGAAGTGTCAGCTCTTTTAGGGAGAATGCCATCGGCGGTGGGTTATCAGCCTACACTCTCATCCGAAATGGGTGCATTGCAGGAGCGGATTTCTTCTACCAATAAAGGTTCTATCACTTCGGTTCAGGCTGTTTATGTCCCTGCCGATGATCTTACAGACCCTGCCCCTGCAACTACTTTTACTCACCTTGATGCTACGACTGTACTTAGCCGTAAAATTACCGAGTTGGGAATTTATCCTGCTGTTGACCCCCTGGATTCTACATCCCGGATTTTAACCCCTGATATTGTCGGGGAAAGTCATTATCGGACGGCTCAACGCGTAAAGGAACTGCTTCAACGATATAAAGAATTACAGGATATTATTGCTATTCTTGGTATGGAAGAACTCTCGGAGGAGGATAAGCTGGTTGTCGGCCGGGCCAGACGGGTACAACGTTTCCTGTCGCAACCATTCCATGTTGCCGAGCAGTTCACAGGGATTAAAGGACAAAGAGTATCCATTGAAGACACCATCAAAGGCTTTAATATGATTATGGACGGAGAAACAGATCAATATCCCGAAACGGCATTTAACCTTGTTGGAACAATTGAGCAGGCTATAGAAAAAGGTGAGAAACTGTTGAAAGAAGCTAAGCGAAAGTAAATGGACGATCTTTATCTGGAAATAATAACACCCGAAGATATTCTTTTCGCCGGACCTGTAGGATTGGTCGATGTGCCCGGCGGTGCTGGAAGGTTTGTGCTTTTACGGGATCATGCTCCTATTATTTCTACTCTGATCAAAGGTGATATTCGTGTTATCGGTAAGCATGGACACGAACATCATTTTTATTGTAAAGAAGGGGTGATTGAATGTCATGATAACCATACCGTTATACTGATGAGCCATCCTGTGGATGAAAACCAGGCAGATTTATAGAAATGCTACAAATTCGCCATATTCACAGACCCTATCGCCACTGCGCAGCTTTTTCTTTTTTCATCACATTTTTCATCTTTCTGTTGCCGCTCTGCGACTATGGACAGCAGATAATAGGTTGTCATATAATTGCTTAAAGTTTGAGAGTTATTTGTATTTAGAAACAGATTATCAATCCCGAAGCTTCGGGATACGATTCATCTTAAATCTTATATCAAAAAATCTAACGGTCTATTGTTTTTATTTCAGGACTTTTTTCTGTTTTTGTTTCTGGTTTCTCTATTTTTGTAAAATATTAAATTTGAATGATAATTTTCAGAATCTACTTGACTGTTAATTCTGTTACTTAAAATTAGAAATATGACGTTTAGCGAAACCTGCAACAAGATTTTCCGTGAAACCATCGCCTATTATCACACTTTCGACGATGTGGACGCCATTCCCCAAAATCCATATGAGGAAGGAACTATTGAATCCCTGCTTTTCCGAAAAAATTGGATTGATGCTGTGCAATGGCATCTTGAAGATATTATTCGCGATCCACAGATACAGCCTGAAGAGGCCCTGAAAATTAAGCGGCGCATCGATAAATCCAACCAGGAACGCACCGATTTGGTTGAGTTCATTGATGATTATTTCCTTGAGAAATATAGTGATGTAGATGTTTCGCCCAAAGCCACCATTAATACGGAAAGTCCCGCCTGGGCAATAGATCGTCTTTCGATCCTGGCGCTAAAAATTTATCACATGGAGCAGGAAGCCGGTCGTACTGATGCGTCTCCGGAGCATCTTGAAAAATGCAATATAAAGTTGACTGTTCTTCTTCAGCAACGAGAAGACCTGAGTACTGCTATCGATCAACTCATTGAAGACATTGAGGCCGGACGGAAATACATGAAGTCTTACAAACAAATGAAAATGTACAACGATCCTGCGCTGAATCCGGTATTGTATAAAAACAAGAAGTAGCTTTGAAAAAAAGAATTCTTGTTTTTCGTTTCAATGCATTGGGTGATGTGGCTATGACCATTCCTGTTATGTGGTCATTTTTGCAGAAGTATCCTGATCATGAGATTTGGTTCGTATCCCGTCCTTTTGCTGCTGATTTGTTGGCGCCATTTCCGCGTGTGCATTTTATTTCCGTTGATTTGAAAGGAAGGCATGGCGGATTTTTGGGGCTTTTTACTCTTTTTAATGAGTTAAGAAAACAAGGGCCCTGGGATGCTGTGGTCGATTTGCACAGTGTACTGCGTAGTCATGTATTAAGATCTTTATTTCGCATTACCGGAATAAAAGTATCAAAAATAGATAAGGGGCGAAAAGAAAAAAGGGCATTATGCCGGAAGAACAACAAAATATTCAGGCAATTATTACCTACCACAGTTCGTTATCGTGATACATTTCGACGGGCTGGTTTCCCGTTTGAATTGATTAATTTTCCGGGAAAGGATGTTTATGGAATAAAATCATCCAAAGAAAATCTATTTGCTGATGCCAGGATGTCTGAAAAACTTAATCATCTGTTCTTTGGTGCGTCCGGATTATTAATAGGCTTGGCACCTTTTGCCAAACATCACTGGAAGATGTGGCCCGAAGAGAAGATGAAAATGCTCCTTGAGATGCTTGATGAGAAAGGTGCAAAAATTGTACTGTTTGGAGGAAGGGGTAATGAACAGGAAAAACTTGAGCAATGGTCAAAAGATTTAAAAAATGCCTGTACATTTGCCGGTCAGTTGAGTATGGCAGAAGAATTAAAGCTTATGTCGCAGCTTGATGTCATGGTTTCTATGGATTCGGCAAATATGCATCTTGCAAGCCTTGCCGGAACCAGGGTTGTGAGCATATGGGGTGCCACTCATCCCTATGCAGGATTTTATGGCTATGGACAATCGGCTAATGACGCTGTTCAGATTGATTTGGAATGCCGTCCATGCTCAGTATTTGGAAATAAGCCTTGTCACAGAGAAGATTTTGCTTGTATGATGCGAATTTCTCCAGCGATGGTGGTTGATAAGATAATGAATAAATAAACAATTTTAGCCCGGATGAATATCGTATTAATCAATTCTATTGGTAAAAATAAATGGGGTGGTGGTGAAAAATGGATGATCATGGCTGCTTCCGGATTATTGTCTCTGGGGCACGATATAGTTGTTGTATGCCGTAAAAATTCTATTCTTTCGCAACGTGCCCTTGCCAAAAACATCCCGGTTAGAGAAATTGGTGCCAATTCTGATTTTGATATTCTGGCGTGGCTTCAATTCGCTTACTTCTTCAATAAATTTAAGCCTGATGTCGTTATCGGTTGTCAGAATAAAGACTGGCGTGTTGCTTCAATGGCTGCCAAAGCAATTGGATCATCGGCACAGGTTTTTAGTCGTCAGGGACTTCAACTGTTAAAAAATCACTGGTGGTACAAATGGTCAGTGAAACTTTTTTGTGATGGAATCATTACAAATACTTATACCATAAAAAAAGAATATGAAAGCTTTCTTCCTGTTGAAAAGGACTTTATAAAGGTTATTTTCAATGGAGTAGAAGAAGAAGATAAACAAACTAAAGGTTTTGATTATTCCGGCTTCATTCCCGATGCGGTTCGGGATCCTGTCGTTATTCTTTCTACCGGAAGGCTTGCCCATCAAAAAGGGTTTAAATTTCTGGTTAAAGCTGCAGCCGAAATTATCAGGAATCATCCCAATGTTTTCTTTTTTCTTGCCGGAAAAGGACGGCTGGAAAATGATATCAAACGTTTGATTGTTAAAAAGAATCTTCAGAATAATTTTTTTCTAATTGGTTTTCATGACGATATTCCTCAACTCTTATCCACAGCGGATGTTTTTGTCATCCCTTCGTTGTATGAGGGTATGCCTAACTCAGTGCTTGAAGCCATGATCTATAATTTGCCGGTAGTAGCAAGCAAAGTCAATGGTGTTAGCGAATTAATTGAGGATGGCGTAAATGGTTATACAGTCGCAGCCGGAGATGTACAACAACTTATTAATAAACTGACAATTCTTGTTGAAGATAAGGATAAACGTAAAAAAATTGGGATGAAAGGCCATGAATTTGTTTCTGAGAATTTTACCGTGCAGAAAATGGTGAATGAGTTTGATTCTTTTCTTCGCTCTCGTATTGAAAAGAAAGTGAAACAAGATGATTCCAATCTGGCTGCATGCCTCGATAACCGGAATTTAAAAATGAGAATAGCCTTTGATGCGAAAAGGGTATTCCATAACTTCACCGGGCTTGGGAATTATAGCAGGGATTTGATTCGTGTTTTGTCTCATTTTTATCCGGATAACCTGTACTTGTTATATAATCCTAAAAAACAGAAGAAAACTGTTTTTAAATATAATAGTAGCTGCGTTTGTGAGATCCGACCTCATAATTTGTTTTTCCATTTTCTACCTTCCGTGTGGAGACAATTTAAAATCCTGAAGGATCTGAGGAAGGATAATATTACCTTGTTTCACGGTTTAAGTGGCGAAATTCCTTCGGGGCTGAGAAAATCCGGTATAAAGAGTATTGTTACGGTTCATGATCTTATTTTCATGAGATACCCTCAGTTTTATTCCTTTATTGATCGGAAAATACATACAATTAAGGCACGATATGCCACAAGGAATGCAGATGTTGTAGTTGCTGTGAGTGAACAGACCAAAAGGGATGTTGTTGACTTTTTTGGAGTTTCGCCCGATAAAATACAAGTCATCTATCAGGGATGTCAGGACATTTATAAAACGCGTTTTCCATCTGATGAGATTGATCATGTTCGAAAAAAATATGGGCTCCCCGAAAGATATATTCTAAACGTTGGGACCGTTGAGCACCGGAAAAATATTCTGGTGGGGGTTAAGGCCATTGAACATATTAACGAGCATCTTGTGGTTGTTGGTTCAGAAACCGACTATGCAGTCAAAGTAAAAGATTATATTACAGAGCATAAGATGCAATCCAGGGTTTCTTTTCTGAAAGGTGTTTCTAATGCAGATCTGGCAATGCTGTATCAGGGTGCTTCGTTGTTTATTTACCCTTCTTTATTTGAGGGGTTTGGGATTCCCATTGTTGAAGCCCTTAATTCGGATACTCCTGTTATTACTTCGAAGGATGGCTGCTTTTCTGAGGCAGGTGGCACTGGAAGTATTTATGTCGATCCACATAATCCGGCCGAGCTTCAGGCTGCCATCACCCGGGTTTTTTCAGATGAAACGCTGAAGAAGAACATGGTTGAGCAGGGACGCAAGCATGCCTTGAAATTTTCTGATGAGAATATAGCAGATCAATATATTAAGTTATATCAAACTTTGGTATAATTTACTTTTCGTATTGGATAGTTGTTAATTTTTGAGTATTCTTCTGCATCTAAAACATAAATCATTATGAAGACCTGTGGGTTTACTATTGTCCGTAATGCCATAAAATATGGGTATCCTGTTGTTGAATCCATCAGTTCAGTGTTACCTGTTTGTGATGCATTTGTGGTTTCTGTGGGTAAATCTGACGATGATACGCTGGCATTGATTAAAAGCATCAATTCCCCCAAGATACAAATTCTTGAAACAGAATGGGATGATAGTCTTCGAGATGGTGGCAAAGTTCTGGCTGTTGAGACCAACAAAGCCATGGATGCCATTGGTGATGAATTTGACTGGTGTTTCTATATTCAGGCTGATGAGGTCATACATGAGAAGTATTATCCCGAGATTCAACAGTCTATGGAGAAATGGAAAGATTATCCCGAAGTGGAGGGTTTGTTGTTTAAGTATCTGCACTTCTGGGGAACTTTTGATTATGTTGGCACCAGTCGGCAATGGTACAGGCGCGAAATCCGGATCGTGCGCAATGATAAGCAAATCCGCTCATATCGTGATGCACAGGGCTTCCGTAAAAACGGGCAAAAATTAAAAGTGAAACTTATTGATGCCTTTGTATATCATTACGGCTGGGTGAGATCTCCGGAGACAATCAGAAATAAAATGAGTAGTTTTCATGCACTCTACCATAGTGGAGAAAAACTAAAAGCCAGACAAGAAGCTATTGAAGAGTTTGATTATTCCTCTTCGTTTGAATCTGTAAGAAGCTTTGAGGGAACCCACCCCGAAGTAATGCGAAGACTTATTGAGAGACTGAATTGGCATGTGGATATTGATGTGTCTAAAAACAGGCTTAAAACAAAGGATTATCTGTTATATTTATTTGAAAAAACGTTTGGTTATCGTCTTTTTGAATATAAAAATTACAAAACTATTTAGGAAACATCGTCCGGAACGAATATACAATTATAACTCCTATCCGTTGCTTCCTTTCCACCATTGCATAATGTACATGAATTATTTAATCGTACACATTAATCTTTCTTCTTCTTGGCGGGGAGGAGAAAGGCAAGTTTTTTTATTGATGAAGGGGTTGATGGCCTACGATGTCAGACAAATTCTGATTTGCCGGCAAAAGAGTGCTTTACATAAATATGCTACGGATCATTTGTTGCCACATAAGGCTTTTAGATCATGGCAGATATATCTGATTATTCCTTTCTTTTTGATATGGTTGAGGCTGTTTCAGCCTGTTCTGTTACACTGTCATGAATCGAAGGGTCACACAGTTGGAGTTATTACCCGGCTTTTATCTTTCCTTAGAATTGTTGTTGTAGTCCACAGGCGTGTTCTGTTTCCTGTAAAAAATCGCTTAACTTCCAGGTGCAAATATTCCGAGAAGGTTGTGGATAAGATTATCTGTATATCCCATGCAGTTGAAAAGGTTGTACACGAAACAGCCTATAATGTCTCTACTGAAGTGATTCCCTCGAGTGTCTCTTTTGACAGGACCATCGCACCTGGTGAGGTTGATTTATCCCGTGACTATGGGATTGATCCAGAGAAGATGGTTGTTGCGTACATAGCAGCTTTGACTTACGAAAAAGATCATTTTACATTTTTGAATACGGCCAATGAGATTCTGAAACAAACCCACGATGTTCATTTTTTAATAATTGGAGATGGCCCTTTATATGCGCGGATAAAAGATAAGGCCCGGCGTATGAATATTTTCGATTATGTAACTTTTACAGGATTTGTAAGGGACGCAGAAAGGTTAATCCCCCAGATTGATTTATTACTGTTTACCTCAACTTCGGAAGGGTTAGGTTCTACAATTCTGGATTTCTTTGTTTATGAAAAACCTGTTGTTTCAACAATGAACGGAGGGGCCGGGGAACTTATTGAAAATGGTGTAACCGGCTTCCTAAGTCCTATAGGCGATTTCAGTAATATGGCAAAACAGGTTCTTAATTTAAAGAATAGCCCCATATTGGTCAGTAAAATTACTCGCAATGCGAAGCAGTATGTGATAATGAATCACAGCATGAAAGCAGTTGCAGAAAGAACAATTGGAGTTTATAGAGCTTTGGAACAGTAGTTCCGAGAATGTTTTCTGTCTTTCATTTGTGCCAGACCGCAGGGTGTTTTAATTACTTTATTGGCGATTGTTTCGTTAAATATTTTCATGTTTTTTACAATCTCTAGGCGGGTTAATCTTTTGTGAATGAAATGATATTGTATAATCCTGAATCTGGGGCTGAAAACCTCATAACCTGCAAATTTGAGCCGATACTCAATGTCTGTATCCTCACCGACACATGGCTGTTCATATCGCATGTCAAAGCCATTAATATTTTCTAATGCCTGCTTGGGCAAAGAAAAATTTGATCCGAGCACCCCTTTGTTATAATTGCCCAGAAGATTACTTATCTTTTTGACAGGAAGGTGTATTCCTTTTTCTATATGACTGGAATTGCCTGTTATGCTGTCAATTAGTATTCTTAAAAAGAATTTAACAGGTGTTTTTCTGAAAAGTATAGCTTCTGAGAATTCATCTTTAAATTTGTTAGAAATATTAACCCTCCTGCCGGCAATTATTCTATTAAGCTTTTTAAATGCCAGATGGTCCCCGACAAAATGGTGATGAGGTATACAATCGCCATCCATAAATATAAGATAATCACTCGATGAGTTTATAATGGCATTGTTTAAGATTCTTGTTTTTCGAAATCCAATATCTTCGTGCCAGACATGTTTGATGGGGAAAGGATAATTAAGTGAAATTTCTTTTATCTGGGAAACGACGTCCAGGTTTGATCCGTCATCAGCAATAATTACTTCGAAATTTTTTTCAGACTGTACCGTTAAGGCATGCAATACTAATTTCAGGATGGAAATATTATTGTAAAAAGATATAATAACAGAAGCTCTGATCATTTTGAGAAATTGGTATATGTCCGATTAAAAAACAGTTGTTGACTGAAAACAATTAGATAGCAACAAATCTTGTGCAAAGATCTGTAAATTTAATAATCATTTTTGTGGTTTTTGGTAGAAATCATTAAATCGTTTTCTGTGTCTTCCGTTTTATATCTTTTCAAAAAGGATTATTTGCTACATCGAAATAAAATAAATGGAAGCTTATAATAGTCCGTTAAGCTTTTGCAAGAACCTGAATTAGTTGTTTACATCTAAAAGAAATTTTTGTGTCAAAATACATATTTTCAGAGCTATACGATTCATCTTTCATCTAATATCTAAAAATCTATTGACCTTATGTACAGTCATAAAATATCCACCGCTGACCGATATTAGAAGGCTTCTGTGAACTGAAAAATCTAAACATCCGGAAAATCAACCTGCTCCGGATTTTTTCTTTATTTTTGTCCTTCTTAATTTTAGCGATACAATTATTTAGAAATGAAAAGATTCATCTATACATTCTTTCGAACCTACCTGTTCTTGTTGATTTTTTTCGCATTTTTCAGGGTGCTGTTTATTGTTGTCAATTATAGTTATGCACATAATGTTCCTTTTCCTGTTTTATTATCCTCATTTGTTCCCGGCGTGAGCATGGACCTTTCTTTTTCCGGATATTTCATGCTGCTGGCGATATTGTTCCAGCTTGTTGCTCTGCCATTAATTAGAAGATTTTGTTATGGATGCATCTTATGGCAGTTTTACATTCTTATTCCTGTTTTTACGGCTCTTTTGCTGGGAGACGCCAATCTTTTCCGCTACTGGGGTGGACATCTTAATAGTGAGGCCATTGCGTTTTTGAATACTCCTGAGATTATTCTTAATTCCCTGCACTGGTTTGAGGTCGTTCTGTTTTTTATTGTATGGATTGCAGTTTCCACGTTGTTTCTTGTGGGATTTCAGCATTTGGTAATCCGTAAAAGCGATCAAGTTGGTATTTTTTCCTGGAAACAAACAGGTATTAATCTGTTTATTACGTTTTTTCTTGGTGCTTTAATGATTGTTCCTATCCGGGGCAGTTTTAGTGTAGCGCCCATTAACACAGGGGTGGCTTATTTTTCGAATTATCTTTTTGCCAATAATGCAGCCATCAATCCTCTGTGGAATCTGGCTTACTCTCTTAAACGAAGCGATGCAAACCGCCAGGAATATAAGTTTATGGAAGAAGAGAAGGCTCAGGAATTATTCTCACGGATGATGATGGAATCGGGAAGCTTTCCGTCGGTATTGAATAAAGATCGTCCGGACATTGTCGTTATTTTGTTGGAAGGGTTTTCAGCTCAGGCAATAGGGGCCATGGGTGGTGCTGATGTTACCCCCAATCTCGATAATTTGATTAAAGAAGGTCTGTTTTTTAACAATTTATATTCTGCCAGTTTTCGTTCAGATTACGGCATGGTTGGTGTCCTGGCCGGCTACCCGGGATTCCCGGGTTATTCCATTATGCAATATCCTGATAAATCGCGCCATCTGAATTTTCTGCCACGGAAGTTAAAAGACGCCGGATATGTGGATTTCAATTTTTTATATGGGGGAGATATGGCCTTTAAAAATTTGAAATCTCTGGTTACCCTTGCCGGTTTCGATGATGTCGTGGATATTGACGATTTCCCACCTGCTTACAGGGGCGAAAAATGGGGTGTTCATGATGAGTATGCCTTTGATCGGTTTCTATCCGTGATCGAGGAATCTGAATCTCCGTCGTTCAATTATTTATTTACACTAAGCAGTCATGAACCGTTTGATGTGCCGATGGAGCGGGTATACGAGGATGACTACCTTAATTCAGTTCATTATACAGATCAATGCCTGGGGGATTTCTTTCAGCAGGTAAAAGCCAATGGGATATGGGATAACACCTTATTTGTTCTGGTTGCTGATCATGGGGTCGTTGG
>JBEPWN010000037.1:0-12260 GCA_041642395.1 Marinilabilia sp.
TGTCGGTACACAGGGTGCTGAATCCAACTTTGGTTCCGGTATATAAATCAGTAGCTTCCCCATCACAGTTCAATTCGGGATAAGAAGCAAGAGCAGCGTTTGTATGTCCGGGCATGTCAATTTCAGGAACAATCGTAATATGACGGTCGGAGGCATAACGGATTATTTCTTTATAATCGTCCTTGGTATAGAAGCCCCCTTCGCCACCGCCAACTTCAGTGCTGCCACCATGTTCGGTAAGGTTGGGCCAGGATTCAATTTCAATTCGCCATCCCTGATCATCGGACAAATGCAGATGGAGTGTATTTATCTTATAAAGAACCAGATAATCGATGAAGCGCTTTACTGTTTCCACATCAAAAAAGTGCCGCGACACGTCAAGCATGGCTCCTCTGTAATCGTACTGAGGCCAATCGCGAATAGTTCCGGTTGGCAAAAACCATTCAGTTTCCTGCGTCTTTTGAGTTTCTATAGCAGCAGGAAGCAATTGGCGAAGTGTCTGAATTCCCAGAAATACACCTGCAGGAGCCTGAGAAGATATTGTTACCAGATCACGCGTAATGGACAATTCATAGCTTTCAGGTCCCAGCATCGTATCAACCTGAGCGCTGGTAGTAAGATATATGTTTCCCCTCCCTGGTTTGCCCTTCGATTCCTTTATTTCAAAAGCATGTCCGGTGGAAGGACGAAGCAATGCAGCCAAAAATTCAGCATTTTTTAATAACCCTTCATTACCGGCATCCACATAAATATCAGCATCATCTTCGAGCACAAAAGTGCCATTGGTTGAAGCAACATTCGCCGGTAAAGGAATGATGCGGTTATTGGTCATGTCAGTTGGTGGGTATTGTTCTCTGCAAGAAGATGAGAAAGCCATCAGGCCACTGGCCAAAAGGAAACTAAGCATAGATTTTTTAAAAATCATAATTTTAAAATTTTAGAAAGCGAAATCGCTACTGAATTAATACAGTCTTGTTAATTTTTTAGTTGAACAGGATCAAAAAATATTTTTTTGTTTCTTTGCATTAAAAGTATAACAATATGGTGGTTTTTCCCAATGTTAAAATCAATTTAGGTCTGCACGTCATAAAAAAGAGGACCGATGGCTTCCACAATATAGAAACGGTTTTTTATCCGGTACCCGGTTTTTACGATGTACTCGAAGTTATTAAAAACACAAATGATGAGGGAGATGATTTCAATGTAACCGGCCTGATTGACGACTTGCAGAAAAATGACAATCTGGTAATTAAAGCATTAAAATTACTCCGGACTGAACACCGGATTCCCGGACTGAAAATCCATTTGCATAAAAATATTCCTGCAGGAGCAGGCTTGGGAGGAGGCTCTAGTGATGCTGCATTTATGCTTAAACTCCTCAATGATCAGTTTCGGTTGGGAATTCCGGATCAAAAACTTGAACAAAAAGCTTCACTTTTAGGTGCCGACTGTGCTTTTTTTATTCGCAATGCTCCAACTCTTGCCAAAGGAACGGGAAACGAGTTTACTCCTGTAAAAGTGCCTTTAAATAATTTATGGATCATGCTGGTGGCTCCACCTGCCCCGTTATCAACACCGGAAGCCTATAAAAACATAATCCCTTCGGCTCCATCCGAAAAACTTGAATCGATATTAAAGGAACCTATTGAAACGTGGCGACATAAAATGGTCAATGATTTTGAGTTCAACACATTTAAGAAATACCCTGAATTGGCTGCCATAAAAAACAAGTTTTACAACCAAGATGCCATATATGCTTCCATGTCGGGGAGCGGTTCAGCATTTTACGGTATTTTTCGTGATGAGCCAAAAATTCAATGGCCAAAAAGTTATGTTTGCTGGAAAGGTCAGATAAAATAAATAAATTTAAAGCTTCTCATACCTGGCCCCCAAGGGAATCCGGCGTCCCATTCCAAATGCCTTCCCCGACACCCGCAATATGGGTGGTGCCTGCCACCTTTTATATTCAGAAAAATTAACCATACGCACTGTCTTACGCACCACCTCCTCTTTGTATCCTTCTTCAATAATGCTTTGAGGAGCCTGATTCATTTCAATGTAACGAAACAAAATCTTGTCGAGAACACCATAATCAGGAAGCGAATCTGAATCTTTCTGATCTGGTCGCAGCTCAGCGGAAGGAGCTTTGGTAATGGTATTTTCCGGGATCATTTCCCAGTCGTTATTTAGAAAACGGGCCAGCTTGAAAACATCGGTTTTATATACATCCCCCAACACGCTCAACCCTCCGCTCATATCACCATAAAGAGTGCCGTAACCAACAGCAGACTCGCTTTTGTTGGAAGTATTAAGCAGAATGTGTCCAAATTTATTGGAATACGCCATCAGCAACAACCCACGGATCCGGGCCTGAATATTCTCTTCGGTCACATCTGGTTTCCTTTCACCAAAAACCGGCTTCATTGCCTCTTCCACACGATGATAAATATCATTGATTCCAATGGTATGCGTTTCAATCTGCAGGTTTTCGGCCAGCTTCTCAGCGTCTTGGAGACTATGAGCAGTGCTGTACTGAGATGGCAACAACATGCCACATACATTTTGACTTCCCAACGCCTTTACAGCGAGAACTGCAGTAACGGCTGAATCTATTCCTCCGGATATTCCTATGACAGCCTTCTCCAGTCCAGATTTCCGGAAATAATCCCTGATCCCAAGAATCAAGCCATCATGAATCAATTGAATTGGGTTGGATTCGGTAAGATGACCAGATAAAGCATTATCCACCTCATCAATCTCTACATCCTTCCAGGATTCAGTGAAAGTGGGCAGTTGATGGGTAATATTTCCATCCTTGTTCACCATCATGGATCCACCGTCGAATAACAATTCGGTATTGGCACCAACCTGGTTGACATAAGCGATGGGAATGCCGTAACCGGAAGCCTTATTACAAACCACCTGTTTACGAATATTTTGCTGATGATAAGAAAAGGGAGACGCTGCAATATTGACCACGAAATCGGGCTTTAATGCAGCCAGTTTTTGCATTGGCGATAATGTATAAAGACTTTTGCGGGTAAGGGTGATTTCGGTAGACTGATTATCCCACAAATCCTCACAAATGGCAATGGCTATACGTTTACCCTTGTAATTGATCACTTTAAATTCCTCGTTGGCCTGAAAATATCGATACTCATCGAAAATATCGTAATTGGGCAATAATGTCTTGTTAATAATATCTTTCACAGCACCATCGGCAAGAAACCAAGCCGAATTGTGCAATGGCTTTCCATAAGGCTGTGGATTCAAACCAGGTCCTCCTACTACCGCCGCGATGTCCCGGCAATGTGTGGCAATTTCACCAATACTCCTGATGGCCGCTTCCACAAATTCCTGCCGCGTTAAAAGATCAAGAGGCGGGTATCCGCAAATAGCCAACTCTGAAAAAACTACCAGATCAACTCCACGCTTTCGGGCATCATGAATATGCGAAATAATTTTTTTGCTGTTCTCTTCAAAATTTCCAATATGGTAATTCAATTGTACCAGAGCAAGTTTCATATTATACTGTTTTTTATTTCAATACTTCGTTAAAATTTTACAAGCAACTGGTAAAAAGCAACTGGTAAAAAAGCTTACCCCGGGTCGATAACCCGGGGTTATTCAAATTGATCCTTTACAGGGACCTACCAATTCTGTCATGTATACCTTATGCCCCAAAATTTAATTGGGGTAGCCACTCGCAATGACCTTATAAAAATCGCCACCAATTATATTAGAAAACCGTTTTTCTTTTGAATTACACGCTATTTTAAACTAAAGCCAAACGTAATGTCCTATTGATCTTTACAACCCCGGGATGAATCCCTAAAAGATAAACCCAACTTCAAATACCAGCCGGTTCAGAACTGTTTTATCATCATAACCAGGCACATCGGTAACATCAGTAAAGCCACTGTGATAAAGAATTCCAAACATAAGTGCATTGGAGCCCCCTATTGAATATTCAAGTCCGCCCCCCATATGATAAGCCAGATCAAAAAGCCGTATCTGATCGCCAATGGTTTTGTCACTGTCATCTCGTGCTTCGATATTGATTTGAGGTGTGAGCCCGAAACGGCCGTAAAATCTGGCACGCCGGAATTCATTGGAAAGAAGTTTTAATCCCAAAGGCACTTCAATGTATCGCAAATCATATTCAACATCACCATCGGGCATTCCTTCAGATGGCTCCAGCCCACCTGAGTATCTGAGCGTTCCACCCGTTTTATTAATGGTCAATCCGGTAGAAAAGGCATAATTATCTGCAAAAAAACGATCGAGCACCACACCAAAATTATACCCTGCCTTATTACCACGCGATTCCACTCCGTCTATATCAGGCTTAAGCCATGATATCTGAGGTTCAGCAACAAAGGAAAGACGAATTTTTTGTGACTGTTGAGCATTTACTGTTGTTACAGAAGCAACAAAAAGGACTAATCCTAAAACCATTATTCTCATAAGTACTATCTTTATAAACGAATAAACCAAAACAGTTTACAACAATTATTCAGGCTAAAATTAATACCTTAGCACTAAAATTGCTAAATAATCAAACGTAAAGATAAGTCAATTACATTTTTAAAAGGAATAATTTCATTAAATATGCGATATCCAAGTGCTTTATTATTGTTATTAATTTTTATCACAGGTGGTTGCAAATGGTTTGACCGGTCGCCGGATACCTCAAACATTAAAGTAGACTTTGAGCTGATTGCTTTTTATGAGGATTTGTTTGCCATTCCACCGGACAGTGTGGAAGCCGCCATCGATACGCTCAGGGACAAATATGGAGAATATCTTAATGCCTACAGCATTGGTATTATAGGCATCGGACATCCGGATGATGAAGAGTATGCCCGCAACTTATCATCATTTCTCGCCTACGAACCAAATCAGGAAGTTTTTGATACATGCAAAAAAGTTTTTTCTGATAAAGATGCACTAAAAAAAGACCTCTCAAAAGCATTCCGCCATTACAAATATTATTATCCCAAAAGGGATGTTCCGGATGTTTATCTTCACATATCAGGCTTCAACCAGTCAATGGTGGTAGATACGGGCTGGGTATCGGTAAGTGTGGAAAAATACCTTGGCCGTGATTGTATTTTTTATCAATGGCTGGAAACCCCCAACTACCTTCGCAATCAAATGATTCCGGAAAAAGTGGTTCCCGATGTGATGAAAGCCATTGCAATGACCGAATATACTTATAACGACTCCATCGATGATCTGATCAGCCAGATGATCTATCACGGGAAAATGCTACACTTTGTAAAACATACCATCCCGGACATTCCAGACACCCTTTTATTTGGTTATACCGAAAATGAATTGAAATGGTGTGAAAACAATGAAGCCTTTATGTGGCAAAAAATTGTTGAAGAGAAACATCTTTTCTCCACAGACCCCATGCTCATCCGGAAATATGTAGGCGAAGCACCTTTTACGAGCTTTTTTGGACAAGAATCACCAAGCCGTGCTGGCAGATACATAGGATATCAGTTGATGCAATCATGGGCCGACCGGAATTCCGGCAAATCATTCAGGGACATGATGGAAGCAACAGATCCTCACAGCATCCTCGCCAAATCGGGTTACCGTCCGTAATCAGTCTGCAGATATTAAGCGCCATCCTCATCCCTAAAATATCAGATTATGACAAATTCTTCCACATTAAGAATCGGCCTTTTACAGTTCGCACCAAAACTGGGAGATATCAGGGCCAATACTGATAAAATCGAAAACCTTCTTGAAGAAAGTCAACCGGCTAATCTTTGGGTATTACCCGAACTGGCGTCTTCCGGTTATAATTTTTCCTCACTGGCCGAAGCGGAGGCTACATCTGAACCATTGAATCAAAGCAAGTACATCGACTTCCTCATTTCGAAAGCACAAACCCTGGACACATGGTTCATATCGGGTTTTAACGAACGTGAAAACCACAGGCTATACAACAGTTCAGTGCTAATCGGTCCGAAAGGAATTATGGGCATTTACAGGAAAATTCATCTCTTTAACCGTGAAAAACTATTTTTCCACCCCGGCAATAAAGGACTTCCTGTATTTGACACCCCATATGGCAAAACAGGAATGCTTATCTGCTTCGACTGGATGTTTCCCGAAGTATGGCGCCTGATGGCACTCAAAGGCGCTCAAATCATCTGTCATCCGTCAAACCTTGTACTCCCTTTCTGCCAGACAGCCATTCCCGGTTATGCCCTCACCAATAAAATATTTGTGGCCACAACAAATCGCGTGGGAAAAGAAGGTGATCTCGAATTCACCGGTCAATCGGTATTGGTAAATCCAAGAGGAGAATATCTGCTCAAAGGCAGCAGGAAAAATGAAGATGTCATGACTGTTAAAATTGATCTTGCCGAAGCAAATGATAAGCAAGTGACGCCTCTCAATCATGCTTTTGACGATCGCCATGAAGAAATTTATTCGTTACATGAAAAACCAGGCGATACATCCCTGATGAATGAAAAAAAGAATTTGAGAAGGGAAATAAAAGAACTTAAACAGCAATATACTCCTGATCAGCTGAAAGAAACAGGGATTAATGTGATGAACGAGTTCGAGAAGCACCCGCGGTTCATCAGCGCAAAGACAATATTTCTGTACTGGTCGCTTCCCGACGAAGTTCCAACCCATGAATTTATTGAAAAATGGAGCAAAGAAAAAAAGATTTTGCTGCCCCGGGTGGTTGGTGATCATCTTGAACTGAGGGAATATGCCAGTATTGAATCACTGGAAACAGGTACTTCCTATGGCATACAGGAACCCACAGGCCCTGTTTTTACTGACTTTGAAAATGTTGATCTGGTTGTGACCCCAGGTCTCGCATTTTCTGCTCAGGGTGCACGTCTGGGCCGTGGTGGCGGGTATTACGACCGTACTCTGCCTTTTTTAAGCAATGCCTATAAAGTGGGGGTGGGCTTCTCTTTTCAAATACTGAAATATGTACCCTACGGCGAACTTGATATTATGCTCGATGAGGTGGTTTCCAATTCAGACATACAGCCTGAAAGGCTAATTTAATTCAGCCCGGGGCAGCGTCCTGGGATATATTTGGATTATTTCACAGGCGGGCTGAAAGCCCAACTTAACTTGGCAATTTATTAAACTGCCCTTACACAATACTCCGTTAAACTTTTGCAAGTGCCTAATAATAAATGGTTTGAAAAATAACAATGAATTACTTCAACTCTTTGATAATAAAAACTTTGCGTCTTTGTGTCTTTGCGTTTAAGCTTTTTTTTAACGGACTATTGCTTACAGGGCGACAATATTAATTTACAAAAAACCCAACGCGTTGCGTTGGGCTGAATTAAGCCGGGCTTTCAGCCCGAAAAATAATTCCAAACACCCCATGAATTAAGCAATACTGTAAATCAATTAAAAAAGTTTGATGAACAGTTGCAGCTAGGCATAAACAAAAAAAGTCTGTTCCCGAAAAATGAGAACAGACTTTTTATGTAAAATCGTAGTAAAAAAGCCTGCTCCTAAAGCAATTCAGTGTTAAACTCGAAATGTCGAAAATTTTCATTCTGCAGATCAAAATATCAATGCAGAACATCCCAAACAAGATCGAACCTGATAACAGATTACTTTAAAGAGAAGATCTAAAAATTATGCAGGGAAAATTGCCTCTGTAGGACAAACATCTGCACAAGCACCACAATCGGTACACAGCTCAGGATCAATTTTATAGATCTCGCCTTCTGATATGGCATCAACAGGACACTCATCAATACAGGTACCACATGCAATGCAATCGTCATTAATTACGTATGCCATTTTCTTCTGTTTTTTTAATGTTTAGATGATTATTGAAACACAAAATTATCTGCTTTTTTCCTTTAAAAAAAAAGAAAGCACCCAATCATGCTTATTTGTAGATAATTTAAATAATAATTTATCTTCACCAATAAAAGACAGCCGGTTATACGACAATAACCGGCTGAATGTTATAATCAAACAATTGTATCATTTATTCCAGAACAACCATCAAATGGTTTTTGGAAACTTTTTGACTTTTTTCAACAAGTACCTGCTTCACTTTTCCATCAAAAGGCATCTGGATCACATTAATCATTTTCATAGCTTCAAGCTCAAGCAGCACATCTCCCTCTTTTAATTTCTGTCCTTTTTTCACCTTTATGTCTAATATGGTTCCGGGAATAACAGACTTAATTTCCAAAGGATTGGGCACAATATATTTCTTGCGCTCTTTGAATTTCCTGGTCAATTTGGTTTTGTATTTCAAACTATGTATTTGAAAATCGACCAGTTCTTTTTTATCGTCCTTCATCATTACACATTTTTAGTTTCATAACATACGGATAAACATCCGTTTTTTTATGATTTAAATGAGTTAGCAACTTTTCAGGATATAATTCCGGTTTGTAATGTTGCCTCTCTTCCTATTCCACTAAAACGGTGGAATTCCGTGTTTTTTATCGGGACGATGGTCTTCTTTACTCACAGATACATCAAGTGCATGAAGCAACATCTGTCGGGTTTCATCAGGCTCAATAACAGAATCGATGTATCCTTTTGCTGCAGCCACATATGGATTGGCAAATTTCTCTTTGTATTCCTGAACTTTAATCTGGCGCATTGCATCCGGATCATCAGCTTCTTCAATTTCCTTTTTGAAGATAATATTGGCAGCACCTTCGGGCCCCATCACTGCAATCTCGGCGGTGGGCCAGGCAAACATAAAGTCTGCACCCAAATGACGGGAGTTCATAGCAATATAACCACCGCCATATGCTTTACGCAGAATAACTGTAATTTTGGGAACAGTAGCCTCCGAATAAGCATACAGTACTTTGGCACCGTGACGTATTACCCCGGCATGCTCCTGATCAATCCCAGGCAGATAGCCGGGCATATCTTCGAGAGTGATGATGGGAATATTAAAAGCGTCGCAATAACGTATAAAACGTGCAGCTTTATCGGAACTATCACAATCGAGCACTCCGGCCAAAACCAATGGCTGATTAGCCACAAATCCAACGGTTTCGCCGTTCATACGACCAAAACCGATAACAATGTTAGCAGCAAAAAGCTCCTGGATCTCAAAGAAATCGGAATCATCGGCAATGGCCTTGATTACGTCACGTACATCATACGGTTCGCGTGGATCACCGGGAATAATGTCTTCGATTTTCTTTTTGAATTTAGGGGGTTTCGGAGGAAACGACCTGGCCTTTTGCTTATTGTTCCAGGGAATAAAGGTGATCAGCTTTTTGATCTGATCGAAACACTCCTGTTCACTGTTGGCAAAAAAGTGGGCATTACCGGTAATCTCTGCATGGACCCTTGCACCGCCAAGATCTTCCATAGAAATTTCTTCTCCCAGTACGGTTTTTATAACGCTGGGACCAGTAATAAACATCTTACTGATATTATCCACAGTGAACACAAAGTCTGTCAGGGCCGGCGAATATACAGCACCTCCTGCACACGGACCGAGTATCACTGAGATCTGAGGAATTACTCCTGAAGCAATGGTATTGCGGTAGAAAATTTCACCATACCCGGCCAGTGAGTTAACACCCTCCTGAATACGGGCCCCACCCGAATCATTGATTCCGATAAGAGGCACCCTCATTTTGAGAGCGTGATCCATAATCTTGGTAATTTTACGGGCATGCATAAGTCCCAGCGAACCACCGGCAACAGTAAAGTCCTGTGCAAAAACACAAACCGGAGCACCATAAATAGTACCGGTTCCAATAATTACACCATCACCATGCAATTCCTTTTTGTCCATTCCGAAGTCGCGTGCTTCGTGTTCAACAAAAAGATCATACTCCGTAAAAGAATCGTTGTCCAGCACTGCCAAAATGCGATCACGGGCGGTCATTTTACCCATGGCAGTTTGCTTTTTGATGGCTTTTTCGCCACCTCCCTGCTGTACTTTTGCTCTCCTGTTTCGGAGATCAAGGATGTACTTTTTTAATGACATACTTAATTAATTTTGGTTAATCACCTGTCAATCAACTCTTAATGAGTGAAAGCACTGATAAATTCAGGGTGCATAATTACTAATTTTACATTAAAGAGATGCACGAAAATTTAAATATTTTAACGATCATTAGTCTAAAGTTCTGATTAACAACAATTAAATTTTAGAATCATTTTCTATAACAATGGTTTGTTAAAAAAGCCAAAACACAATGACGCAATAACATAAAGTATTTATTATCAGCGAGTTGATGTAATTTGCTTGTATTTTTTCAAAACAATTCATTATCAGTTACTTACAAAATTTAATTGGGGTAGTCACTCGTAATAACAGGACATTGCAGGATTTTAAGGGTTGGAGGGGGTTGGTTTTCCTAAATCACAGATTTTCAAACTCAAAAGACTCGTCTTTTATCTAACTAAAATCATAAGTCACTAAAAATTTACTACTTATATGATTTTGTTAGATCTTTGGGTATGTCATTACCTGAAATCCCACCACTGACTACTGACTAAAAACTACTGACTGATTTACTTAAATCTTATATCTAAAAATCTAGCGGTCTATTGTAAATGGATTCGAATTATTTGGGTGCCTTATGGTAAAGCAAAATTCCAATGCCCGAAAACGCAACATTGGGCATCCAAGTGGCCACAAATGGGGATAAATTACCGTTTATGGCAAAAGTGGTGGAAATGGTCATGAACAAAATATACGAAAAACTGAGCGCAATACCAACTCCAATATGCAGTCCCATGCCACCCCTGGTTTTCCGCGAAGCAAGTGAAACTCCTATCAATGTAAGTATAAAGGCTGAAAAAGGAGATGCCACCCGCCGGTGTTTTTCAATCACATAAGGCTCAATATTACCTACACCTCTGGCTGTTTGCTCTTCAATATAATCATCAAGTTCGGGATTGGTCATCGTTTCGAAAAATTTTCGTTCTTCTTTAAAGTCGGCAGGCTTCATATTCAAGACTGTATCCATTTCCTCGCCCTTACTAATTTCCATTCCCGAACCGGGAGGGAATTCACGACGTACATAATCTTTAAAAATCCATTTTCCATCTGTACTGTCAAAATGGGCCGACTTGGCAGTTATCTTTAATTTCAGTTCTTTGTCTTCAATCTTTTCCAGACTAAAATCATCTCCACGTTCACGAAAAGAAGAGTAACGCCGCATATATACAAAAAGACCCGGCTCAATTTGCATGTGAATATTGCTCATGCCAGTTTCACGAATATTTTTAACATAAGTATTTTCAAAGTCGATACGCACCTTATTGGCCGGAGGTATAATATATCCGCCCATCACATACGAAAAAACAGTAAGAATAGCCGCCCCCATAAAATAAGGATACATCAATCGCTTAAAACTGACTCCGCTTGAGAGAATGGCAATAATTTCCGTATCGTATGCCATCTTGGATGTGAAAAAGATAACGGCAATAAATACAAAAAGAGGAGTGAAAAGATTTGCAAAATAGGGAATGAAATTCTGGTAATAATCAAAAACAATGGCCTCCAGAGGAGCATCTGTTTCCAGAAAGTCGTCAATTTTCTCGGCCAGGTCGAAAACAATCGATATGCTGAGTATCAGCATAATGGCAAAAAAGAATGTACCCAGGAACTTCTTCAGAATATATATATCTATTTTTTTCAATGCACTTTCGTTAATGGTATCCGCCTATAATATTCCGTTAAACTTTTGTAATACTTGCAATTCAATTGTTTAAAATATCAAGAGTTGATTTTGTTAAGTTTTATCTAACTAAAACCATAAGCCTCTAAAAATAGAGTACTTATATGATTTGGTTTGGACTTTATGTAAGTCAGAATCTACTGACTACTGACTATAAACTACTGACTGATATTACAAACGCCTTGCCAGTTGTTGCACCATTCTGTTTTTCCACACCGAAAAATTACCTTCCAATATTTGCCGGCGCGCTTCGGAAACCAGCCAAATGTAAAAAGCCAGATTATGTATAGAGGCAAGCTGTGGTCCGAGCATTTCGCGCGAAATGAATAAGTGCCGCAAATAGGCACGCGAATACAGAATGTCATAGACACAATGCTCATCAGGATCTATGGGTGAAAAATCGAATTTCCATTTTTCATTCCTGATATTAATAATGCCTTCATTGGTAAAAAGCATGCCATTGCGCCCGTTCCGGGTGGGCATAACACAATCAAACATATCGACCCCGCGCTCTATGGCTTCCAAAATATTAACCGGGGTACCCACCCCCATCAGGTATCGTGGCTTATC
>JBEPWN010000038.1:0-12245 GCA_041642395.1 Marinilabilia sp.
CCTGGGTTTTTTATTGGTCATTATATTGTTTGCAGGGTCATTTGCATTGGAGGGACAAAGTCGGTGGACCGGCTATTATTCATACAAATCCTGTTTCGATCTTCTTGAAACCAAAGATTTTATTATTGGAGCTACCGATCTGGGTCTAATTTATTACCATAAAGAGACGGCTTCAGTTAGTGTTAGGAATAAGATTAACGGATTGTCTGATTCAGGTATATCTGCCATAGGATATGCCGAAACCGCAGACATTATACTGGTGGGGTACAAAAATGGAAACATTGACCTGATACAGGATGGGCGGGTCTCCAATATTCCTGATCTCAAGATAGAAAAAATGATCGGCAGCAAGCAAATCAATCACTTCCGTTATCATGATGGGGAGGTGTTTTGCAGCACCGATTTCGGCATTCTGCAAATTGATATTAACAAAAGTGAGATATCTTCTACTTTAATAATAGGAGAACAAGCTTCTTTTTTGAAAGTTTATTCTACTTTGACTGATAATAAATATATCTATGCTGCCACATCGAGGGGTATTCTTAGAGCCGAGATTGATAATAGTGCATTGGGCTTTTATGAAAATTGGGATCTTTATTCCGATTCTTCAGCGGAGTATTGCGACATAAAATTAACTTCTCAGGGATTGATTGCTGCCCGTGGGATTCCTGGAGAAGAATGTGATCTGATGTTGATCGACGATGAAAGTTCTGTTTTGAAAAGAAGTTTTGAAAATTTCAGTACCCTGGCAGTATCTGAAGATGACTTGCTGGTGACTACCCGTAACAAAATGTTTGTGCTTGATGTTAACTTTGTTACCCGGGCTGCAATTGGCTCAATTGATGTTGGCAGCAAATCAGGTTATATTCCCACTTATTTTAGCGCGATGTATTCCGGTAATAAGACTTTATGGTTTGCCGATTGGAATGGCGGCTTATTTTATGGGAAATCCGACGGGAATTTTGAACAGGTTCTTCCTCGTGGCCCTTATAGCAATCAGGTATTCAGGTCGAAGAAAGTTGGCGATGAACTGTGGATTATTCCGGGTGGATTCGGTTCATTATATAATAATGCACACATTGCTCCTTCAGTATCAATACTTAAGGATGATCAATGGATCTTTTTTGATCGAAGTAATACTTCCGAATTTACATCAATTGTACGTGACCTGGTAAATATTGAGGTTAATCCGCTTGATCAGGATAACGTATTTATTTCTTCATGGGGAAGCGGAGTGTTTGAGTTTGATAAAACGAATGATACTATATTTCTTAAAAACCATTTTGTTGAAGAAAACAGTGGTTTGCAGAATGTTTCTGCTTTGCCAAAGGATAGATACACAAGAATCTGGGGCTTGACATTTGATGAGCATGGCAATCTGTTTATGACAAATTCGGATGTTAAAAAAACAGTGGTTGTTTACAGTACAAGCGATAAAACATGGCATCAATACGATTATAATATTTTTACCATTGCTGGCCATAAGCCCGGAGAAATTCTTATTGATAATGCCGGATATAAATGGATTAATATACTTCACGGTGGCCCAAAAGGTTTGTTTGTTCTTGATGACAACGGAACAACTCATAATTCTTCCGATGATCGTTACAGGGGTACTATCCCTGGATCCCTGGATGATGATTTTAGAAATGTCGGTTTACTTGAGTTGTGGGACGAAAACGGTGAGATACTCACCGATAATGTCTATTCCATTACTAAGGATAATAACGGGTATATATGGATAGGAACAGATATTGGAGTACTTGTTCAATACAACCCTTTTAATATTTTTAGTGATCCAAAACCCGTATTTTCCAGGATAAAAGTACCTCGGGGAGACGGCAGTGGCTTGGCGGATTATCTGCTCGAAAACCAGAAAGTAATGTCTATTGCAGTGGATGGTGCAAACCGAAAGTATTTTGGAACAGATGGTGCGGGAATTTATATAGTGTCGGAAGAGGGAACCCGTACTGTAAATCATTTTACTTCTTCGAACAGTCCCCTGCCTTCTAATAGCATCGTCAATATTGATATTGATGATGTGAGTGGCGAGGTTTTTATCGCAACTGATAAGGGTTTGGTCAGTTATATGGGTGATGCCGTAAAGGGAAGCATGGAATTTAGGACTGTTTACGTTTATCCCAATCCGGTTAAACCCGGGTATGAAGGACAAATTACAATTACAGGACTTGTTGACAGAACCAATGTTAAAATTACTGATACCGCCGGAAATCTTGTATATGAAACCATTTCTCTCGGGGGTAATGCTTTGTGGGATGGGAAAAACTTGTGGGATGGTAAAGTAAAACCTGGTGTTTACATTGTTTTTCTGACTTCACCCGATGGAGTTCAGGCTGAGTTCACCAAAATTGCTATCCTCCGTTAATTTTTTGAATTTCGATAAAAAACTAAATTCATGTCAAAACGAAATCTGAATATTGTTGGTGCTACTTTGGTGTTTGCTGTTATTATTGTTGCTGTCTATTGGACATTATACCGGCATCAGAACTTTGATTCAGGTAAAACCATTGATTCTGTGCCTATAGATGCGCCCCTGATTATCCGGATTAACGGAATGGATGATGTTTTTAAAATGCTTAACCAAAAAATCAATTATCAAAATGAACTTAAAACTTTTGAAAGTCTGAATGATCTGTATGACTTCGCAAATTTTGCGGATAGTTCTTCATTTTTTAACGATGGTCCCGGGAAAAACTTTTTAAAAGGACCCGCATATATGACTTTCAATAAGGTGGGGAAAGAATCGGTTGAATGGAGCACACATTTTGGAGTTGATAATAAAAGTCATCAAAGCACACTGAAATCATGGGTAAAAGATAAATCTATTGGTCAGAGAAATTATACCGGATTTACAATCTATGAAATTATTCCCAGTGAAAATTCTTCTTTTCATGCTTATGCAACTCTGCAGAACGGAGTCCTCACGGTAAGTCCATCTTCGTTACTTGTTGAATCCTCTATTCGTCAGCAACAGTCCTCTCATTCCCTGGGTGGAAACAAAGAATTTTCAAAATTGGAAAAAACCACCAGTTCCCGCGCCAACGGGTCTTTATTTATCCAGTTTTCTAAACTGGCGGAGTTTTCTTCTGCTTTTCTTGCCCCGAAGGCAGCCCACTATTCTGCTTTTATGGGCAAAGTGGCGAATTGGGGTGCAGTGGATTTCGAAATTAAGGATGACGGAATTATGCTCAATGGATTTATTTCGCCAGATGGAAAATCCTCTTACATGTCACTGTTTGATGGAGTCGAATCTCGACGTTCATCGCTGGGACAAGTTTTACCTTCTGATATTCGTCTGTTTATGGCATTTAATTTTTCCAACAAAGCACGATTTGCAAAAAACTTTAAAAACTATGCCGGTGAATTGGAAAATGCCTCTTCGTATAAAACTCTTAGCACTCGTTTTGAGAAGGAAACCGGTGCATCCTATATTGACACATTTTTTGATTTGATTGACGGTGAATTTGCATTGGCATATTCAAATTATAATGCAAGTCATCCCGACGAAGGACAATTTCTTGTTTTCAGGACCAAAGGCCAGGCTTACAGTCTGCCTGTTTTGAAAAAGCTTCAGACATATTTCAAAATTAATTCTTCACCCATCGGTCATTACCAGATGGATGAATCCACATCCTTTCCTATTTACCTTGGGTTCAACAATGAATTGAATGAAATGGTCTGGAATCAATTGATTCCTGATGTTCCCATGCAGTATTTTTCTTTTTTCAGAAATTATCTTGTATTCGCTGACAGCCGGAAATCTCTGGAATCTTTTCTTTATGATAATGTTCTGAAACGCAATTTGGATAGTCATGCATATTTCTCTTCTTTTATGGAGAATTTTTCTTTTGAAGAGAATATGTTCCTCTTTGCTGAGATACCTCACCTGTATTCTTATGTTGGAGAATATCTGAACCAGGATCGATTTCATCCAACCTCTGAGCAAAAGAAAACATTATTTAATTTTTATGCTGCGGGCGTGCAGATTTCCAACAGTTCAGACCTTAACTATACCACTTTTTGGGCGAACTATGCTCCTCATCGCGATAAAGAACCCAGAACCATCTGGCAAAGCCGGATTGATTCCATGGCAGCAATGAAACCAGCTCTTGTTGAGAATCATTATACAGAAGCCAAAGAAATAATGGTACAAGACAAGGCGAACAATTTATATCTGATCAACAATATGGGGCGAATTCTGTGGAAAAGGCCTCTTGATGGGCGGATATTGAGCGAAATATTCCAAATTGATTATTACAGAAATAATAAGTTTCAATATCTATTTAATACTTCAGACAGACTTTATTTGCTCGACAGGAACGGAAATCATGTGGCCCGTTATCCCTTTTCTTTGCCGGCAACTGCTACAACCGGATTGTCGGTATTTGATTATGATAATAATCGTGACTACAGAGTTTTTCTCCCCCTTGATGACAGAAAAGTCTATTTGTTTGATAAAACAGGTGCACGTGTGCCGGGTTGGGGTATTCCGCAAACTGAAGGCATTGTTAAGCAGCCTGTTCAGTTTTTCAGAACCAGTGGAAATGATTATCTTGTTTTTAGTGATCGGTACCGCAATTACATAATGGACAGACGCGGAAATCACAGGGTAACGCCGCAAAAGGGTTTCATCCGTAACTCAGTGAGTCCTTTTTATCTAGAGCATAGGAATTCTGAAAGATCTGCCTTGGTAACCACCACTGCAGATGGTGTGATGGCCAGAATAATGCTGCCATCCGGACGTACGGAGTTGATTGAAAAAACGAAGGTGGAGGGGACTGACCATTTCTTTTTGCTTGTTCATGAGAGTAACCCCACTTATGTAATTATTACTCCGGATCAAATGAATATTTATGATTCCAATCTTCAGTGTGTTGTTGATTCAGAATTTAAATTTCCTGTACAGACCGTTGCCGATGTATATAAATTTTCAGCAGCCGATCATAAAATTGGGATTGTGAGTGCAGATGAATCAAAAATATATCTTTATAATATTGATGGAACCATTTACAAGGGGTTTCCATTAAAAGGAACTTCCCGTTTCTCTATTGGGTTTTTAAAATCTTCTGCCTATCGCTTTAATCTGATTACCGGTGGAGAGAACAATTACATTTATAATTATCGGGTAGAATAATTTTTGGCTGTAGTTTAAAGTAGCGTGTATATCATTAGAGATGGCTTCGGGCATAGCCCTACCAATGACAGATTTTTGTAATAAGCAAGAAATCAGTAAAATAATAGTTGGCCCCCTTTCGGGGACCTGGCCCCATTTGTTCAGTTTACCCCGGGTCGATAACCCGGGGTTATTCAAATTGGCCCCTTACAGGGACCTACTAGTTCTGTCATACATACATTCTGCCCCAAAATTTAATTGGGGTAGCCACTCGCAATGACGAGACATTGCAGGATTTTGCAGGTTGGAGGGGGTTGGTTTTCGGCAAGGCCGAAAACCAACCCCCTCCAACCTGCTTAAAACCCTTTAGGAGATTGTCATTGGTAACAAAGCGAAGCAATCTCCTTTCAAAAAATAAATTTCTCCGGACAATAGTGTTTAAGAGTAAGACACTCATTTATTAAGTGTCTGATAATTTAGGCTTAATATTTACGTAACATAGCATCTGTAGTTTTGTATCATCAATATGAAGGAAAATATAAAACAACAAAAACATAGATGTTATGAAAACATTAGCAGTAAGTTTAGTGATGATAGCCTTTTTGGCTTCAAATGCATTTGCAGAAACCAGTAACAGAATTGAAAAACCCGGTGAGCCAGCTCCGGTTAATACAAGTATTTCAGGTGTTATTGTGGATGAAGAGACAGGTGAAGCTCTTACAGGTGTGGAAGTTAAATTGAATGGAGACGAGAGCAGTACCTATACCGACTTTGATGGGATGTTTGTATTTGATCAGGTAAAACCCGGCGATTATTCTGTTGAGGCCAGTATTATTTCGTATCAGCCCTTGTCACGTTCGGTAAAAGTAAATGTGAATGAGATGCATGCACTTAATCTGAAGTTGGGAACTGTGAACAATGAGTAATCATATTCAGGAAATACTTTAAAACATGTAAAATCAGGGAAGACTGGAATCAGGTCTTCCTTTTTTGTTGTGTTATGCCGGAAATTAATAACCAGAAGCTTCCTTTATGCTTTGGTTCATCATAGGACCTATTGTTTGTGATTTCTTTTTCCTGTGGTGGGGTTAAACAAGAAATATTTTCTTAATTTTTTTGTCCGGCCGGATTCCGCTAAATTCCCTCTCAATCTGTAATTGATTCAATTTTTTCATGTTATTATTTAGTTGGACGGATGCAACTTTATTTTTAGATTTGCGTTAATACAACAATGGTGTTTGGCTTTATTTTCAGCTTTAGCAAGGAGACGCAGGTATCCGGATTTACGAGCAAACACCTGATAACAGGAACAAGTTGGGAGGCTTTTGATAATTAGTTTAAAATACAAAAGTCATGAAAAAGCTGGTATTATTACTTGTTATGGTTGTAACGGGGTCTCTGTTGCATGCTCAACTTGTTGAGAAGGATGGTATTTACTACAATTCCAAAGGTGATCTTTACTCAGGTACTTACATCGAATACTTCCCGGATGGCAATGTGCGGTTGGAAATGGAAGTGCAGGATGGTAAAAAACACGGCAAAACTGCTTATTATTATGAAGATGGCTCGCCCAAAGAGGTTCGCAACTTCAGTCATAATCTAATGGATGGCACTTGGATAAAGTGGGCCTCCAGCGGGACCAGAATTGCAGAAGCCCGTTACCAGGAAGGAAAGAAACATGGTAAGTGGTTCATTTGGGATGAAAACGGAACGCTTCGCTATGAGATGGAATATCAGCAGGGTTCAAAAACCGGCTTGTGGTCTATTTGGGATGACAATGGGAAGCTGATCAGTGAAAAAAAATTCTAGGTTAACGTGTTTGTTTGTCTCTTCTTATTTTCTTAATTGTGTTATCCTTAGACAGGTGGTAAGTAAAAGCCCCTTTGGATGAGCTGATTCTTTGAGATGAGTATATTCCCGTATGCCCGCTGAAATAATAGGCAATGAATGTGGCAAGGGCATAATAGAGAATGAATTCACCGCCAAATAATTCAATGCCCATAATTGTGCATGCAATTGGAGTATTGGTTGCTCCGGCAAACACAGCAATAAAACCAAGGCCTGCAAACAGATCAACCGGATTACCTGTGAGTGTGGCAATAGTGTTTCCAAGCGTTGCACCAATAAAGAATAAGGGCGTCACCTCTCCGCCTTTAAAACCAGTGCTTAGAGTGATTACTGTAAATAGTATTTTCCAGACCCAGCTGAATTTATCCACCCCGCCTTCTCTAAATGCATTTAGGATACTGATGCCATCGCCGGTGGGACTTTTTACTCCCAGACCCAGATAATCAGTGGTTCCCACGACCCAGGTTAAGAGAATAATGGCGGTTCCCCCGGCAACGGGAATTAAAAATTTCTTTTTAATGTATTTATTAGTAAGAGATTTTAAGGCATGAGAAAGCTCCGAAAATGCAAATCCTGCAAGGCCGAAAAATACACCGGCCAAAGCCACCCAGGGTAATATATGCAAATTTATATTTAACCAGGAGACCTCACTGGTGCTGAGTTCATTGAAGTTTATATGATATTGTGTATGCCCGATTCCGTAAAGAGAGCATACAATGTGAGCCAAAAGTGATGCCATCAGTACCGGAAACAATGCATCGTATTTAATTCGTCCAATGGCGAGTACTTCCAGTGCAAATATTGCACCTGCAACCGGTGTTCCAAATACGGATCCAAATCCGGCCGCAACACCCGACATCAGTAATACTTTCAAATCGGAAGGTGATAGCTTCAGCCATTTGCCAATTAACCCCGCCATGCTCCCCCCTATTTGCACTGCCGTTCCCTCGCGGCCGGCCGAACCGCCAAACAAATGAGTTATCACGGTTGTTATCAGAACAAATGGTGCCATCCTGGCCGGAATTCCGCCCCCTGGTTTGTGAATTTCATCCATTACCAGGTTGTTGCCCGATTCTGCATTTTTTCCTCTGAAATGATATGCCGCCACAATCCCTGCCCCTGCCAAAGGAAGTAGATACATCAGCCATGGGTTGTCCCATCTCAGTTGGGTTGCCTGATCAAGCAGGTAAAGAAAGAGTGCCACAAGTGACCCCACAACTACAGCTATCGGAAGAACCAGAAAAAACCATTTGATAACGTAACGTAGTATTGAATATTGATCGAAGGAACGGATGAACTGTTTTATCATAGAACAATAAATTTACTGCAATAAAGTAATTTTAGTCCGGTAGTGGAACCGGTTAAATAGTTGAACTAAGATGAACCTCATGACCTGATCATCACTGGTTCATTTTTTGTCAGTCACTAAATATTGTCTGTTATTGCAGAAGTCATCATCCTGTTTCATGAATGAATGCAGGCAGTTAATGGCAGACTTCATTGCCAGTAATGCAAAGATAAGAGTTTGGATGGCATTATGGCATGAGTTTGATGCTTTTATGTTTTCTTATAGCAATTTGACACTGGATTAGTTTATTTAAACTAACTATAAATAAACGTGTTTGCATGGAACATATGCCAATGTTTTCATATATTTATGATTCAAAATATGGTCATTTTTACATATGTAACTGTAAATGATCCTTTTTTGATCCTGCCCGAAATTTTTGATCCTTAATAAAGTTATATACAATCTGATAAAAGCATTTTTGCATTATATGGTAAGGTGTGCTTTCATCGAAAAGGAGGAGTATTCATGAAGCGAAGAGATTTTTTAGTTAAAGGAGCCGGTCTTGGATTGGCAGGAGCATTGTTGCCGAATTTTGGTGGACTAAATGCCATGGGTTTACCGGCAGAGGAAGGAGAATATGATTTGGTTGCCGTACGCGGCGGCGAAGCCAGCGAGATGTTTGATAAAGCCATGGAGGCTATTGGTGGAATGAAGCAATTTGTGAAATCCGGTCAAAAAGTTTTGATCAAACCTAATATTGGATGGGACGCTCCGCCCGAAAGAGCTGCTAATACTAATCCCCGACTGATAGGACGTATTGTTGAGAGCTGTCTTGATGCCGGTGCTTCTGAGGTGGTTGTATTTGATCATACCTGCGATCAGTGGGACAGATGTTACCGCAATAGTGAAATAGAGAAATATGCCCGTGATGCCGGAGCAAAAGTTCAGCCCGGAAACAATGAATCCTTTTATCGTGAGGTTTCTATTCCCGGTGGCAAAAGTTTAAAAACTGCCAAGGTTCATAAGGAGTTGCAGGAAGCGGATGTATTTATTAACGTACCAATTCTTAAACACCATAGTTCCACAACTGTTTCCCTGGCTATGAAAAATCTTATGGGAGTTGTTTGGGACCGGGGATATTATCATGGAAACGACCTCAGCCAGTGTATCGCCGACTTTTTAACCTACAGAAAGCCGGATCTTAATATTATTGACGGTTATCGTATGTTAACCCGCAACGGACCACGGGGAGTATCTGTTTCTGATGTGGCCGATCTGCACGCTCTCATTGCCGGAAAAGACATTGTTGCCGTGGATGCTGCAGCCACACTCATGTTTGGCGATAAGCCACAGGATATTAATCATATACGCATTGCTCATGAAATGGGGATGGGAACCATGAATCTCGAAAATGTGGCAATTAAGCGTATAAAAATGGGGTAATTAATATTTTACACTAATTTGTGTCCGTTTTTTGAGTGAGCTAATTGTTTAGATGGTCATGTATTTGTTAATCCAGGGTTATTATGTAGCTTTTGATTAATGGATATCATGTGCCGGAACTCCATTCTTTTTTGGCATATTATTATATCCTTGTTGACTATGACTTTATACGGATTTTTGAGAAAAGGTCGGATTGCCATAGGTATTGCTTTCCTGGTGCTGACTTTTATATTATTTATTGATCTTTACGAATGGATTCCGGAAGATACATTTAATACTATTTTATATCTTCAATTTGTGCCATCAGTGCTTAATTTTGTAGCTGTTTTTTCGTTGATTACGGCTGGTGGTTTTCTTTTGGTTCTGGTGTTAACCATGCTCACAGGACGCCTTTATTGTTCAACTATTTGCCCCTTAGGCATAATGCAGGATGTGGTCAACCGGATATCGCGATGGAAGTCGAAGAAAAAAAGGTTTTTTAAGTTTAAAAAAGCACATCCTGTTTTAAGATATGTATTTCTGGGTATCATGGTGTTTTCCATCCTTTTTGGTGCAGGATGGATCGTTACCTGGCTTGACCCGTACAGTATTTCAGGACGGACGTTTACTTATTTATTTAAGCCAATCGTGGTATGGGCCAATAACATTCTCATTGCCCCTGTATTCCAGAACATGGAAATATATTCCGTTTATCATCAAAACCTGAAGCAACCTTATATTTTGCCTGTAATTTTATCTTTTGCAATCATTGGTGCCATAGGTTATTTTTCATGGAAACGAGGACGGCTTTTTTGTAACACGATCTGTCCGGTAGGAACTTTTCTGGGTGAAGTGTCACGGTTTTCTTTTCTGAAAGTCCGGTTCGATCAGAATACATGTACTCGCTGTGGGAAATGTTCGGCGGTATGTAAAAGTGAATGCATTGATATAAAAAATTATGCGGTAGATCAAACACGATGTGTAACTTGTTTTAATTGTCTGGATGTTTGTCCAGAATCTGCACTTTCACTTAGGCCTGTTACAGCTTCCACTTCAAAAGAGGCGGACTTTAGTTCTGTGTCAGTTGCTGATTCTCCAAAGAGTTCTGATAATCACAGTAGTAATCGTCGGAAATTACTTGTAACAGGTCTTGCCTTAATTGCAGGGGGGCGTATTTATGGGCTAAAGAAAAACCAGATGCCTGAAAGTAAAAAGGATCTGCTTCGAAATGATAAGGATTATCCGGTAGCACCTCCGGGTGCCGGAAATATCGCCCGGTTCAATAAAAATTGCACAGGTTGCTCTCTCTGTGTTGCTGCCTGCCCAACAGGGGTATTGCAGCCTGCACTTACCGAATATGGCCTGAATGGATTCATGCAGCCTCACATGGATTATGTGACTCATTTTTGCAATTTTGACTGTACCAAATGTGGTGAGGCATGTCCTACCGGTGCCATTTTGCCTCTTCCACTGGAAGAGAAACAGCTCACACAAATGGGGAAAGCGGTTTTTGTAAAACAAAACTGCATTGTTTTTACCGATGAAACCGACTGTGGGGCATGTTCAGAGCATTGTCCAACCAAGGCTGTTGATATGGTCCCATATAAAGACGGACTTTTAATTCCCGAAGTAGATCAGTCTATATGCATTGGTTGCGGGGCATGCGAATATCCATGTCCGGTAGATGCTCCCTTCAAAGCCATTTATGTAAATGGTAATGCCCGGCAGGTTTTGGCTGATAAACCAGATCATGGCGAAAAGCAGGAAGTGGATCCGGATGAAGATTTTCCGTTCTAAACATTTTTTAAGTCTCAGGTTTGCTTTGAATCTGAGTCTTTTCTTTGCTCTCCTTTATTCAGGGCACCACCCAGTACTATTCCGGCACTGATCAATACAATGTTCTTGAATATATACTGTCCCTCAAGAGTTGGGGCATAAGGGATATGTGTAAATACTTCATTGGGGAACAGGAAAACCGGTAAAAATGTGCCTGGCATCTGTAGAAATAATAGCAAAAGGGTTTCGCGCATGAATTTGCCGCTGATCAGACCCAGGCCAATGAGTACTTCCCATAGTGCCAGACCGTTTATGATTATTGTGTCAGGCAGCAGATCGAAGGTTATCGTAGAAATTGTGCGTACAGCCAATCCCTGGGCCGGGCTTAAACCGGGGAAAAACTTCAGGAAACCAAACCATAAAAATACGATTCCGACACTGATGCGCAGTAGCAAAAGGCCATAGCGTTGCATCCATCCCGTTATGATTGGATCTGCTTTGTGAAACCATGCGCCTCTGAAAATAAGATTCTTCATGAAAATAATATGTTATGATTATTCGTGATGATATCATCACGAATAATCATAACAAGAAGCTTAGGTAAAATGTTGTTTGTTTAGGATGTAAATCTGTTGCGAATGCGCACTGCCAGATTGTACATCACAGGTACCATTATTAATGTGAGAAATGTGGCCGTGGTGAGACCAAATATTACAGTCCAGGCCATTGGTCCCCAAAAATCAGCGTTGTCGCCTCCAAAATAAATATTGGGAT
>JBEPWN010000039.1:0-11918 GCA_041642395.1 Marinilabilia sp.
AGATATTGCATCCTCAGTTGTTTTTTGAAATTGTCGGTGCAGTGAACCGCATGCTCCTGTGTTTTGTTTAATATGTGGTAACACCAGGGAGCAACGCCATTGCGGGCTGCAAAAATATAAGCTTCATTCTCCTGCTTGCTGGCAATTTTTATGTGCTTACCCGAATGATTATCTGTGCGACAAATATCAAAGACCAGATTAGCGGTTTCTGAAGGTAATGGGTGCATAGTTTTGATGGTTTTATTTTATATAAATTCCAAATTTACGAGTAATGTTGAAATATGTACGAATACTTCAGAAAGCAATTGTTATTTTGTTGTTAGTTGTGTTGTCTCTAATTCTGTTTGTCAGTACAGTCAATATCATATTTACAATTTTGAAAGTGGCAGCTGCCAGTCCCGAAGATTTTTTTACCGCCGAACGTCTTCATAGCCTTTTTAGTGTTTTTCTGGTTATATTGATTGGGATTGAATTGCTTGACACCGTTAAGGTTTTTCTCGAAGATGAGAAAATTCATGTGGAAATTGTTCTTCTGGTGGCCATGATTGCCATTGCCCGGAAAGTAATTGTATGGGACTTTTCTGAATTTCAGGATCAGGAACTTTTCGGCTTATCTGCAATGATGATTGCTCTGGCTCTTTCTTATGCTATTGTCAAAGGAACCTGGCTTAAGTCTGCTGTTAACAAATGGTTAGATGGTAAACGAAAACATGACTCATCTGCTATTGATAAAATTCTGGATGATAGATAACTTTTGTAAACCTTATAATTATTGATGTTTTTTATTTCCATTCTTTTCATGTTATTAATCCGTTTTTCGACGGAATTCTGCTGAGATGTTAATGTTCTGGTTTTTTTGTCTTGTTTAACATTCATTCCACTTGACATTATGTGGTTATTGGCGTAATTTAGAATTTGTGTAATCGATACATTACAATAATCTGTTATACATCTCTTTATGAATTCGGTTATTTAGAAAAATTCTAAACGAGCTATATGTTGGTCATTAAATAACTTGCTATGCGTTTAGTAAATGACTATATTTGTTAGACAGAAAACAATTAAAAACTATAGACCATGACATCAATTCAATTTAACAACCGGCTTATGGGGCTTCAGGATAAACTCTTGTATTTTGCCCTTAGTTTGACTGCAAACGATGACGATGCACATGATTTGTTACAGGAAACAATTCTGAAGGCGTTGACATATCGCAATCAGTTTGTGGCTAATACTAATTTTAAGGCATGGGTGTTCACCATTATGAAGAATACCTTTATCAATAATTATCGTCGAAATCAAAAGACGAGAAATACATTTGATGGTTCGGAAGATGCATTTAAAAATGCTTTTCGAAAAAACTATACATCCGAAACCCCTGAAATGGTGCATTCTGTTACCGAAATGAACCAGTATATTGAACAACTTGGAGATGAATTTAGAATTCCTTTCCGGATGCATACGGATGGATATAAATATAAAGAGATTGCGGAGCAATTGAGCTTGCCCATTGGTACAGTGAAAAGTCGTATTTTTTTCACACGCAAAAAATTGCAGGGGATGCTTAAGGATCGTGAAGGAAGTTATGCGGTTTGATTTTTTCCTTAATGATCAGGTAAAGAGGTTCCGCAATAATAAATTATTATAGATTTGGGTTTAGTGGATGAGTGGGCAACCGGTCAACTGTTTAGGCAGTGGCCGGTTGTTTTTTGTAAGTTTTTTTGGAGGGATATTCCCGAAAAATTGATATTTGCTCAGAATTATTTTTTATTTTGTCAAACGAATCACAATAGATCCCTAAGCTGGGAGGTCCCCTTGGCAATGACGCGCTTTCAATTTTATATGATAGAGTAGAGGTTCCCTCATTGCGAGGGCCACACCCGAAGCAATCTCTAATGACAAAAACGCTACTTTAAACTATAGCCAAGAAATAAAAAGACTATTGAAATCATGAAATATACATTTTATGAGTAAAAATTTAAAAGCAGCTAAATATCAGCGAATTTTTAATCAAATTGAAAGTTTGATTGAAGCAACCACGAGTCCATGGTCGCGCATGAGTACCATCGCAGCTCTGCTTCATCATAAAATGCCGGCCTTTTTCTGGACCGGGTTTTATTATCTTTATGATGATAATTTAGTTGTCGGGCCCTATCAGGGACCGGTAGCATGTCTGAAGCTTAAAAAAGATACCGGAGTTTGCTGGGCAGGAATTAATGATAATGAGAGCAAAGTGGTTCATGACGTTGAGCAATTTCCCGGGCACATTGCTTGTTCATCTCTCAGTAAATCCGAAATAGTGGTACCTGTGCATGATAAGACTGGCAAAGTATTAGCTGTTCTTGATGTGGATAGTCGTGAGCTGAGTGCTTTTGATGAGGTAGATCGTTTGGAGCTTGAAAGGATTGCTGAACTTATCTATCGTTAAACTATGACTAAAACAAAAACTGTTCTTATTACCGGCTCTGCCAGAAGAATTGGATCAGCCATTGCCCGTCATCTGGCAAAGGAAGGATGGGAAGTGGTGTTGCATTACAATCAAAGTCAGGATGAAGCAATTCTTTTGAGTTCTACTCTTAAAAGTGAATTTCCGGGACGTACATTTCCAGTCATCCAATGCGATTTGAGCAATTCTGAGGCTGTATTATCAATTCTTGAGAGGTTGCCCGATAGTATTAAAACGATTGATGCTTTGATTAATAATGCCAGTATTTTTGATCCTGGTAAAATTGATGAGACTTCACCCCAATTTTTCCGCAAGCAAATGGCGGTCAATTTTGAGGCTCCGTTTTTCCTTATGCAGATGTTTAAGAATGCGTTTGGCAAAGGGACTATTGTTAATTTGCTGGATACCAAAATCGTTAAAAATGATGGCTCACATGCAGTTTATCTGCTCGCCAAAAAAAATCTGGCTGAATTGACCCGTATGGCCGCTCTCTCTTTTGCCCCCGAAATCAGGGTTAATGGTGTGGCTCCCGGTCCTGTTTTACCACCTTTACGCAAAAGTATTGATTACCTGAATGAAGTTATCGATAATACACCACTCCGCAGACAGGTAGATACCTTCGACGTGGCAACTTCTGTTTCATTTTTGTTAAACAATCCTTCTGTCACCGGACAAATCATTTTTTGTGACAGTGGATCTCATCTTACCTGATTATATGGCTACTATATACATAAAAGATCTTTTGCTGCGTACCGAGGTGGGATTTAATTCACATGAATTGGGTAAAAAACAGGATTTGGTACTCAATATTGCAATTGAGTATTTAACCCATGGAGAAGAGATTAGTGATGATCCTGAGCAAGCTCTGGATTATCGGGAAATATGTAAACAAATTATCGGATTAATTGAGAAAAACAGATATAATCTTCTCGAGAAGGTGGCCAGCGATGTTGTTATTTTGATTCTTGATATTCCCCGCGTGTTGAAAGTGAGTATAGAAGTTGATAAGCCCCATGCTCTCAGGTTTTCTCGGAGCGTTTCTTTTTCGATGACAGGATCAAAACAAGAAAAATGAGTAATCTAGCTGTTATTGGTATAGGATCGAATATTGATGCCGGTCAAAATATTCATCGCGCCTTTTCCTGCCTGCAAAATCGTTTTAAGGTATTAAAAAAAACAGGTGTTATTAAAACCTTTCCGGTTGGGATTGTAGGTCAACCTGATTTCTTAAATGCTGCTGTTTTATTACGAACGGATTTGTCCCGTTATAGCTTGGTAAATGAATTAAAGTCGCTTGAGGATGAAATGGGCCGCGACCGTACGCGGGCCAAATTCGGTCCCCGGGAAATTGATCTCGATATAGTGGTTTGGAATGGACAAATTGTGGACGAAGACTATTATTCACGGGATTTTTTGCAACAACTTGTTGCTGAAATTACCGGTAAAACTTGATGATGCACAACTCTATTTCGAGTGAGCACTTCAAAAGGTTGAGGAATAATGCGTCAATAACAGAACTGGCGCGTCCTCGTACGGGGCAAACTTAAATAACCCCGGGTTATCGACCCGGGGTTATTTTATTTATCCTATATTTCCAAGAATTTTCTCTTCACTGCTGATCTCACCTCCTGCCAGCAGCATTGCTGCATCAATAAGTGCCAGGTGAGAGTATGCCTGTGGCAGATTACCCAACATTTGTTTCGTCTCAAAATCCAGATCTTCACTGAAAAGGCCTACATGGTTGGAATATTTTAATATTTGGTCAAATTTTCGGTGGGCCTCTTCCTTTTCGCCAATCATATAAAGACTTCTAATTAGCCAGAAAGAGCAAATTGTAAAGGCCGAAGTGGGTAAGCCAAAGTCATCCTTGTTTTTGTACCTGTACATCAGGCCGTTGTGCTCAAGCTCCTTTTGGGTTGCTTTTACTGTGCTTTTAAATTTGGGATCATTGCCACTGATAAATCCATACGATTCCATCAGGAGTACTGAAGCGTCCATATCTTCCGAACCATAAGCCTGGGTGAATGATTGTTTGGATTCTGACCAGGCATTTTTGTGTATGTCATCCTTTATTTTGTCGCGAAGTCTTCCCCACGATTTGATATATTCATTTTGGTGGAGCAGTTCTGCTATTTTTATGCCTCTGTCTGCGGCTACCCAGCACAAAACTTTGCTAAAAGTAAAATGTTTGGTGATGTGGCGCATTTCCCAAATGCCTTTGTCGGGTTTTTGCCAGTTTTTCTCTACTACTTTTATGATGTTGCGGGTAATGGTCCATAACTCTTCGCTGTGCTCAAGAGAAGTAGTGTAAAGATTAAATAGTTGATAGATGACATCTACCAGAATCCCATAAATGTCGTTTTGCTTTTGTTTGTATGCGGCATTTCCAATTCGCACCGGCTTACTGTTTTCGTATCCCGAAAGGTGTGTTAATTCATATTCTGTGAGTTTTTTCTCACCGTTGATCCCATACATGATCTGCATTTTTTCATCCTTGTCGGGCAAAAGATCAATGATGAAATTCAAATACTGATGGGCCACGTTGTAATGCCCGAGCATGGTCATTACTTTTATTACCATTGAGGCATCACGTATCCAGCAAAAGCGATAGTCCCAGTTTCTTACTTCTCCTATGGTTTCGGGTAGGGACGTGGTTACTGCCGCCAATATGGCGCCCGACTTGTGATAACTTAAAAGCTTTAAAATAAGAGCGCTGCGTAATATTTCTTCGTTGTAATCTTTGAACTTTGTAGTGCGCTCCGCCCAGTTGAGCCAATACACATTGGTGCGTTGAAGCTTCAGGTAAGCACGGCTGATAGTCTGAGCCAACAATTTCTGATTATAACTGATCAGTATGAACTCGTCTTTTTCAATGGTGATGGGAATCTGACCCACCACCGACAATTTGTCCATGCTGGTATATAGGTAAAGTGAATCATAGTTTCCCTTGGTCGTGTAAGCTTTTACATATTTTCCGTTGAAAGTAATGTGCGTATCATTTTTCCCATATTCCAGCCGGGGATCAAAGTGTACTTTGATTTTGGGTTTTCCTTTAATCCATTTAATATATCTTACCAGATCGGGAGGGAGATAGTAGCTTCCATTATTATCAGACTTGTAACGAGGCATAAAATCATGGATCTCAAAAACACCATCAATACATTCGAAATGTGTTATTAGTACATTCGACTTAATTTCGTACCTTTGAGTAATCTCGGCTCCGGCAATGGAAATAATGGAAAAATATCCACCTTTATTTTTGTCCAGTAAACCTGCAAAGATGGATGGTGAATCAAATTTCGGTAAGCAAAACCAGTCCACTGAGCCTTTGTCTGAAATTAATGCAGCGCTTTTTCCGTTGCCTACAATACCATAGTTCAGGTTGTTCATTCTCATTTGTGTGTTCAATCTGTCGTGATTTTTTTGTGTGATTTGTCACTGCAAAGGTTGTAAAATATAGAAAAATGCCCTATACTTTAGTGTAAAATATAAATCATAATCTATGAAAAAACTTCATATCGTTTCTAATCGGCTACCCTTCAGCATCGTTAGTGAAGGGGATAAGTTTTTATTAGAACCTAGTGTGGGGGGATTGGCCACCGGCATGAAATCGGTTTATAAAGATTTTGAGGGACGATGGATCGGGTGGCCGGGAATACCATCCGATAGCTATACATCCGAGCAATACAATGAAATTGAAGGGATGCTTAGCAAAGAAAGGTGTGATACGGTTCCTTTGACATCCGATGAAGTGCATACCTTTTACGAAGGTTTCTGTAATCGTACGATATGGCCTCTTTTTCATTACTTTCCTCAATATGTCGATTATACTCCTGAATTCTGGGATTCATACGTGAAAGTAAATCAAAAGTTTGCCGATAAGACACTCGAAGTAGTCGGCGAAGATGATTTTGTATGGGTACACGATTATCAACTTATGCTGGTGCCAGGGATGATCAAAGCCAAAAGGCCCGGTATCACCATTGGATTTTTTCTTCACATTCCTTTTCCGTCTTACGAAATTTTCAGAATTCTTCCATGGAGGAATGAATTGCTCAAAGGCCTTTTGGGTGCCGATCTTATTGGATTTCATACCTACGATTACGAGCGGCACTTTCTTAGTAGTGTGCGGCGGTTGTTTGGATACGAAATATCTTTCAACCAGATATTCATTGAGGAACGCATTATTTTGGCTGATGCCTTTCCCATGGGCATTGATTACGATAAATTTCACAATACCGCTCTCAATATTATATCTAAGCCACTGCAGGACAAATCCCCTCTACACCAGGAGTTGGAAAAATACTTCCTTGCCTCACCCGATCGCAAACTAATCCTATCCATTGACCGTCTTGACTATTCGAAGGGCATTCCGAATCGTTTGAGAGCTTTTGAGAGATTCCTGGAGCGGTATCCGGAATATCACACCAAGGTTACTCTTGTAATGCTTGCTGTGCCATCGCGCGATTCGGTTCCCGAGTATCAGATGCTCCGGCGTGAAGTGGATGAACTGGTGGGCCGCATAAACGGACTTTATGGTTCAGTAAATTACGCACCCGTCTGGTATTTTTACCGGTCCATGCCATTTGAAAATCTGGTGGAACTTTACAGTATGAGCGATGTGGCTTTGCTTACCCCGGTTCGCGATGGAATGAATCTGGTAGCCAAAGAATATGTAGCATCTCGGACCAATCAAACAGGTGTTATGATTATCAGTGAAATGACGGGTGTTGTTAAAGAGATGGGTGAATTCATTGTTATTAATCCCAACAATGAAGATGAAGTAGCCGATTCCCTTAAACAAGCCCTGGAAATGCCTGTTGAGGAACAACAGGCCAGCATGGCTGTTGTGCAGAAGCGTCTCAAGCGATATGATGTTTTCAAATGGGCAGAACAATTTGTTACATCACTTAAACGTGTGGTGCAGCTTCAAAGTGATTTTCTTGCTAAGAAGATTACTCCTTCACTCAGTAAATCATTGCTGGAAGATTTTTCAAAAGCCAAATCACGGGCCATCTTTCTCGATTATGACGGTACACTTACACATTTTAAAAAAGCCACCAGAACAGATGAGCCCAATGCTGCACCTGATACTCCATTGCACGAAATACTGGAGGCTTTGACCAGTGATGAACGTAACGAAGTGGTCCTGATCAGCGGTCGAGATAAGGAAACCCTTAGTAAGTGGTTCAGTAACTCGGATGTTAATCTGATTAGTGAACATGGAGTTTGGATGCGCCAAAGGGGCGAGGAATGGCAAATGCTCACCAATGCCACTAATTCATGGATGCCCATGGTACGTCCCGTATTGGATAGTTTTGTGGTGCGCACACCAGGGACATATCTTGAGGAGAAAAACTATTCACTGGTATGGCATTACGAAAAAGCGGAAGCCGATCTTGGTGAATTGAGAGCAAATGAATTAAAGGACGAATTAACAACCCTTGTTGCCAATCATAATCTTGAAATTATGGAAGGGAATAAGGTGGTGGAAATTAAAACCGGCGGAATTAACAAAGGAGTTGCGGCCAATCGTTTCCTGCTAAACAAATATTTTGATTACATTATGGCCATGGGCGATGACTGGACCGATGAGTATTTGTTCCGTGAGTTACCTCCCGAGGCAGTTACAATAAAAGTGGGCATCAAACACACCAGCGCTAACTATAAACTGGAAACCGTAGAAGCTGTCAGAAACTTTCTGCGTGTAATGTCTGAAAATCATTAATAATAATCTGTAGAAATCAATTAATTATATTTTTATGAGTGAAAATCAATTTTCAAACCAGGAGATACCTCCTGTGGTACAAAAACTTCTTCAAAACATTAAGTCTGTGATAGCAGTCATTATTGTTTTGATTGTGGCCTGGAGTGGGTTCTTTCAAGTGGGTCCTGAAGAGGCCGGTGTTGTTACCCGTTTTGGCAAATACACCAAAACCGTGATGCCCGGGCTGAATTTTAAGATTCCTTTTATCGAACAAGTGTATAAGGTGCCGGTAGAACGGCAACAAAAACTTGAGTTTGGATTCAGATCAACTGATGTTAATGTCCGGACTCAATACACCAAGAGAGGCACGCAGGATGAGTCGCTGATGCTTACCGGTGATCTTAATCTCGCTGATGTTGAATGGGTTGTCCAGTTTAGGATCAATGAACCCTATAAATACCTCTTTAAAGTGAGAAATCCACAATCTACACTTCGTGTAATTTCTGAAGGAACTGTCAGGCAGGTGGTTGGTGATCGTACTGTGAATGAAGTACTGACTGTTGGTCGTACCGAAATCGCATCAAGTTCACAGCAACAAATTCAGCAACTCTGCAATGATTATGAGTTGGGCGTGAAGATTGAGCAGGTCGTTTTGCAGGATGTGAATCCACCCGATCCTGTAAAAGATGCATTTAATGCGGTTAACCAGGCTCAACAGGAAAAGGAAACCCTGATAAATCAAGCTAAGTCGGAGTATAATAAAGTGATTCCCCGTGCTAAGGGTGAAGCAGAAGAAACCATTCAAATGGCCGAAGGTTATGCTGTCGAAAGGGTCAATAATGCCCGTGGACAGGTTGCCCGTTTTAATGAGCTTTATTCCGAGTATGTCAAAGCCCCGGAAGTAACTCAACAGCGTATTTATATGGAAACATTGCAGGAAGTGCTGCCACGTCTTGGGCATAAAATTATTGCCGATCAGGATGGAAACAGCGTATTACCGCTTCTGCAAATGCAGATGGACAACGTGAAAAAGATTAATAATGCCGGGCAGTCGCAGTAATGACTGGGTTTAATATTTAAATGATGAATAATATGAGTCAAAATAAATTAATTACAATAGTTGTAGTTGCGTTTCTGGCCTTTATCGCTCTTGTTGGCAGTGTGTTTGTTGTCGATGAAACTGAACAGGTCGTAATTACGCAATTTGGTAAACCTGTGGGCGATGCTGTCCTTGAACCGGGGTTACAATTTAAGGTTCCTTTTATCCAGACAGCCAATTTTTTTGAAAAGCGCTTCCTTGAATGGGATGGTGATCCCAATCAAATTCCTACCAAGGATAAAAAGTTCATTTTCGTTGATACCTATGCACGCTGGCAAATTACTGACCCGCTTCAGTTTTTCAAAAGACTTACCAATGAGCTTGGCGCACAGTCACGCCTTGATGATATTTTGGATGGTGAAACCCGTGATTTCATTGCCAATCATGAGCTTATTGAAGCTGTCCGTACCAGTAATCGTCAGCCTGAAGCATCAGGGGTTATTTCTGAAATGATTGGCGACAGCCTGGATACCATTGATGTTGGCCGCGAAAAAATCCAGGCCATGATTTTGCAATCAGCAAATGAACAAACGCGTGACCTGGGAATTCAGGTATTGGATTTTCGGATTAAAAGAATCAATTATGTTGAAGATGTTCGTACTCAGGTGTATGAACGTATGAAAAGTGAGCGTTACCGGATTGCCGACAAATTCCGGTCTGAAGGACAGGGTGAAGCATCCCGCATTAATGGTGAGAAGGATCGTGAACTCAAAACCATTCAGTCGCAAGCTTTTCGCGAAGCTGAAGAAATCAGAGGACGTGCTGATGGTGAAGCCGCAGCGGTTTATTCTTCTGCTTACAACCGTTCGTCTGCTTCCCGCCGGCTATACAGTTTTATGAAATCAATGGAGACTTTTGACAAAACTTTTGATGATAAAACAACGGTAATTCTATCTACTGACAGTGAATTGTACAGATACCTGAAAAGTGGACAGTAATTGATCCGGCAATTTACTGAGATTTCTCGCTCGATTGCCTGATAATAGATAATAGCACACATTCAGCACGGATTATTTTGATTTTTTATGGATTTAATTCTTTAAAATCAGTTAGATGCCCGTTGGATGTGTGCTATTTCGTTTTTTATATGTATGCAATTGTGGCTGAAATAGGGTAGCTTATGGATAAATCGAAAGCTTATTCACTTCAATCCATATGCTTATTGTAATTATAATGATTGCTGGAGAAATGAGGTAATCTTTTACTAAAATTGAAATTAGTCCTATCAGTGATGATTTATTAATTTATGTTTTTACAGCTTTCAATCCATAAATTGTAAATACGTGTTAATAACTGTGTATTAGCCTAAAAATGGACATCTGAACTTATAATATCATTTTTATTTTACTTATATTTGCGACAATTTGATATTAAACGGACTGATTATTTGTGAAATTTTAAATTTTGCTGATTAGAGTCAAAACCAGATTTATTTTTACTAGATTTTAAATTGAGACAGACCATGCAAATTGAAGGAGTCCCTAAAGCCTTTTTGAGACAAGAGGCTCGTGAATACATTGATCTTTATGCCTCTTTGGGAGAAAGGGCTGAAGTATTTTTACCAAATTTTGTTTTTGATAACTTAAAGGCGTTTGTCCGGCTTTGCTATGAAGAACCTAATGATCCGGCCCATCAGCAGGCAGAAATTCAGAAATTTTTACTTAAGTTCCGTGAAGAACTTCCCGGTTATTCCGATATAGCCCTGATGCTTTTTCCTCACGAGGATTCGAAAGCTTTTATTTATAATTCGCTGAGACAAAAATTTAACCAGCGACTCGGCTATTTTGCAGATCATGATATTGTCAATGCCCAGCAAAAATCCTGGATCGAAAATATCCGCAGTACTCATGATTTTTCAGTAGGTACACCACCTGTTTCCGAGCAGACCATTGATTTTCTTGCCAAAGTAATTATTGGTGATGCACCGGTGGAATTGCGACGGTTTCGTGACGTAATTGGAGTGATTGGTGATATTGATGAAGCTCATTGGAACTATCTAATGGATACTCTGGAGCAAATGATTAATCAGAGTACACACTATACTACCCGCGGAGAGAAAAATAATTTTCTGCACCGTACCGAATGGGCAGTTAACTTCAAAGGCCTCAACGGACTTATACGTACTGTGGTGTCCGGAAATAGTGATATGGCCGTAGAACTTATCAAGGGTGAGGTTTTTGGTGAGGATTGTGTCCGGGTTGTTGAAAATATTAAAAGCGAGAATCTTTATGAACAGATGCAGGATGATACTTCCAGTGTATTTGTCGTAAAGGTTAAGCATATGCGTAAAAATATGTTCGCAGGACCTAAATGGTTCCCACTCATTTCGCGCATTGTGGTTGTTGATGATTCTCCTGAATCGCACGCATCCAATACTTCCCTGGTGTTCAGCTTTCACAATGGTATCATCAATACCCTTAATAAGGTGCATACCAAAAAGCTGGGAGCTCCTGCCAATACTCAGCTTAATCTCCGGTTGATTCTTGAAAACGTAAACAACAAAAATCTTGAGGAATTTAAAGAGCTTCTCGATCAGAAAATTGCTGATTACAATGAGGAACTTGATGAGATCAGGAAGGAACAACTAGGTCAAACCAATGATTTGCTTAAAAATACCAATCTATATAAGTTTGATTCGTTTTCACGCCAAATTCTGAAAGACCGCT
>JBEPWN010000040.1:0-4282 GCA_041642395.1 Marinilabilia sp.
TTGTTTCAGTGTTCAGTGAAGGCAAAATAGCCAATAGATACAATATCAATACAGATCAGGTAAAGGGAAAAACGATTCAGGAGATCATGGGTGATGGGCCATATTCCCGGCTAAAATCTTATTATGACCGTGCCTTTTCAGGTGAAACGGTGGAGTACAGGGACTTTTTATTTGAAGGAAGGAATTTTGCTATGACACTGCGCCCGTTAACCCGTAATAGCAATGGAGAAGTCACTGAAGTGGTTGGGATTAATCAGGATATTACAGAAATTCGCAAATCAGAGATTGAAACGCAGAAAATGAATGAGCTGCTTAATTCAATTATTGAACATAATCCTTACAGTATTCAAATATTAAATACAGAAGGCTATCATATCAGGGAGAATAAAGCATTTCTGGAGCTTTTTAAAACGGTACCTGATGATGGGTGGTCAATATTGAAAGATTCTCAGATAACAGGAGGTGGACTCAATGAAAGATTACAGCGGGTTTTAAAAGGCGAGGTGGTAGAAACTCCTCCCATTTGGTATAATGCTCATTTGGCCGATCAAAAATATCCCGACAACCCTGTTTGTATTGGCTCAGTCATTTTTCCGGTTTTCTTTGCAGGAGGCGGACTTCAGTTTATTGTGCTTATGCATGAGGATATTACAGAGAGAATGAAAGCCCAGCAGGCACTTCAGGAAAGTGAAAAGCGGATGCATCATTTGCTTTCTACCAATCCGGCCGTGATTTATACCTCTGAGGTTGTTTCGCCATATAAGTGGACTTTTATCAGTGAAAATGTGCCTAATCTGGCTGGTTATAGTCCTCAGGATTTTCTGGAAAATGATAATTTTTGGTCAGATCAGGTTCATCCCCACGACCGTCAGAAGGTTATTGACGAGTTGCCCATGGTTTTTGAAAAGGGATGTCATTTAATGGAATATCGCTTCCGGGTTAAAAACGGGAACTACATTTGGATTCTGGATGAGGTGAAACTGATTTGTGATGATAAAAACAATCCAATGGAGTTGATCGGATATTGGATTGATATTACCAAACGCAAGGAAGCAGCCCGGGATTTGGTGCTTGCAAAGGACAAAGCAGAAGAATCAGATCGTTTGAAGTCTGCATTCCTGGCCAATATGAGCCATGAGATCCGCACACCTATGAACGGCATACTCGGGTTTGCCGATTTGTTGAAGGATCCTCAACTGACAGGTGAAGAAAAGGAAGAGTATGTTGGTATTATCAGACAAAGCGGAAACCGGTTGCTCAACATCATTAATGACCTGATTAATATTTCCAAGATAGAATCGGGACAGATGGATATGAAGCTTGAAGAAACCAATATTAATGAGCAATTGGCTTTTCTAACTCAATTTTTTGAAGCTGAAACCAAACAGAAAGGTCTGCAATTATCTGTAAATTGTTTCCTTCCAGATCAGCAAGCTATTATTAATGCCGATAAGGAAAAATTATATGCCATCCTTACCAATTTGATTAAAAATGCAATCAAATTTACCGACCATGGCAGCATTGACTTTGGATACCGGCTAAATGGACGTTATTTCGAGTTTTATGTAAAGGATACAGGAATAGGAATCAGTAAAAATATGCAGCATTCCGTGCTGGAGCGATTTATTCAGGTCAACTCAGGATTCTCCAGTGGATACGAGGGTGCCGGTCTGGGACTGTCAATTTCCAAAGCTTATGTGGAGATGTTGGGTGGAAAAATCTGGATTGAATCAGAATTGGGTGAAGGGTCTGCATTTTATTTTACAGTTCCGGCATTTGAAGAAAATGAAAAATGAGTTGGTTAGGAAAAACAACGAAAATTTTATGATTTTAAATCATCGGAAGACATTTTGTATTCCGATGATTGCATAGAAAAGGTCGAATTATGTTTTGTAGATTAAACTTTTACCACCATTTTCCCTTTATTTTTTCCTTCAAAAAGTCCAATAAAAGCCATCGGAATGGTATTGAATCCTTCCACTATTGTTTCTACGTAAGTTAATTTGTCTTCAGCAAGCCATTGCGACAGGTGTTTTATTGCTTCAGGAAACCGGGGAACATAATCCAGTACAATAAAGCCATGCATCAGGGCCCTGTTTTTTATCAGAAAGGGTTGTACACTAATGCTTTTGGGTAGTTCCGTTTCATTGTAAAGAGATATGGCTCCGCAATTAACGATGCGTGCAAAATTATTAATGCCGAATAATACAGCATCTGAAATGGGGCCGCCTACATTGTCAAAATAAACATCAACACCTTTGGGACAGGCCTCTGAAATGGCAGCCGCCATATCTTCTGTTTTGCGGTAATTGATCGCGGCATCAAACCCGAAATCCTCTTTAAGCATTTTAATTTTTTCGTCCGTCCCGGCAATTCCAACCACATGCATTCCCAGAATTTTCCCAATTTGTCCCACTACACTGCCTACAGCACCTGCAGCTCCCGAAACCACTAATGTCTCATCTTTTTGTGGTATGCCGATATCCATTAATCCAAAGTAAGCTGTGAGGCCGGGCATGCCCAGAATGCCCAGGTGTGTTGAAAGTGGTCCTGCTTCCGGATCGACTTTCATCAGGTCTTTACCATCGGATATTTGTTGCTCTTTCCATTCGAGAAGCCCCGACACAAAATCACCTTTGCTGAAATTCTCGTTTTTCGACTCTGTAACCTCGGCGATAATCCCCGACTCGATTGGTTTATGCAGTTCGAATGGTGGGATATACGATTCTGTATCGCGCATTCTACCTCGCAAATAGGGATCCACCGATACATAAATAGTTTTCAGCAAAATCTCCCCCTCCGACAAGGGTGGCAATGAATCTTCGGTTACGAATTTGAAATCTGATAACTGAGGTTTTCCTGTCGGTCTTTTCTCCAATACTATCGCTTTATTCATAGCCTTTATTTTTGATCTTGGTTTTACTTAGTGTGGAAACAGAAAAAAGGGAAGGATGTTCATATGAAATCCTCAGTCTTTGTCTAATAATCAATGTTTTTGCGGTTGTCGGTATTCTGTTTTATCTTAAAGTATAAAATCGATCACCAAAAAATTAAAAAAATGAAGTACTCACTAAGTTTAGGTAAGCCATTTGGTATTAAGATCTCTGTTCACTGGACATTTTTATTGCTCATCTTATGGGTGGTTGCAATAAATGTCCGGCAGGATGTTACTCTTCCGCAAATTCTCTTGTCGGTACTTTTTATTATGACTCTTTTTGTTTGTGTTACTTTGCATGAACTTGGACATGCATTGGCTGCCAGGCGTTACGGTACTGAAACAAAAAGCATTACTTTGCTCCCAATCGGGGGAATGGCTAATATTGAAGAAATGCCGGAAAAACCGAAGGAGGAAATTATTGTAACTCTGTCTGGCCTGGTTGTTAATGTTATTATTGCTTTTTTACTTTGGGGAGTTATTTCTCTTTTGCCTGGCTATGGGTTTGATGTTGAATTTGAAACCATTACCGGAGAGAATTTCCTGATCCTTCTGATGTATGTCAATCTTTTCATTGTAGTATTTAATCTTATTCCCGCTTTTCCTATGGATGGCGGACGTATTTTGCGTGGGATTTTATCCCTGAATATGGACAGGATCAAAGCAACCAAATACGCCATGATGTCGGGACAGGTATTTGGAGTGTTGTTTGCCATTGTAGGATTGTTTATCAATCCTTTTTTATTCATAATAGGAATGTTTGTTGTCATTGGCGCACGCCTTGAATATGCCCAGGTAAAGTACCAGTCGCTCCTGGTTAATTATACTGCAAAAGATATCTTGATAAAAGATTATTCTGTGCTCGACGCTGAGGATCCTTTGAATAAGGCAGTTGATAAACTGCTAAAAACCCAGCAAACAGGATTTCTGGTAAAAAATGGCGAAGATGTTGTTGGGATTTTATCCAAAGACAACATTATTAAGGGACTCTCAAAGCATCATAAGGAGGTTAACGTCAGACAAGTGATGACTACAGAGTTTGAGCGGGTTGAAGCATCCACTTCCCTGCGCCATATTTTCCAGACCATGCAAAAGAAGAAGATGGATATTTTGCCTGTTTTTGAGAATAAGAAATTGATTGGCGTCATCGACATGGAAAGTGTACAGGAATTTATTATGGTGAAGTCAGCTCTTCATGAAGTATGAACTGATTTTTTATAGAGTTCAACTAAACGAAGCACTGGTGTCCGGTTAAAGAAAATAGATTGCTTCACTTCGTTCGCAATGACGGGTGTTTATATGATAATTTGTGGGTAGGCGGGGGGGGGGGGGGGGGGGGGGGGGGGG
>JBEPWN010000040.1:4292-11864 GCA_041642395.1 Marinilabilia sp.
TTGATTTTCGGCTCTGCCGAAAATCAACCCCGCCTACCCACCTCACCCACAATAGAAATGGGTCATTGCGAGTGAAACGAAGCAATCTAAATCTTTGCTTTCCAATTCAATATTCCGTTAAGCGGTTGCAGGTGTCTGATAATAAATGGTTTGAAAAAAGCAATAAATGGCTGCAAGTCTTTTATAATAAAAACTTTGCGTCTTTGTGTCTCTGCGTTTCAGCTTTTTTTTAACGGACTATTGCAATTAAAAGCTTATTAAAATTTCAACACCACTTGTCCCATATAATACCTTCCTGCCATGGGGTAATAATAAGCCCATGTTTTCTCGTTACCTTGCTCGTACCAGTTTCCGCCATAAGCATTACTCTCATATTCGTGATCCAGAACATTGTGAATGGTCATTTGCAGATTAATGCGTTTTACACTTTTCGGGAAAAGTGACCAGCTGAATTGCAGATCATTCACAAAATAGGCATCCAGTTTTCTCTCATCACTTGATGTATTGTCGAAATATTGTTCACCCACATACTTGCTGATGATTGATGTTTTCAAATTCCGGACCACCTCTGCGGTCAGTTTGCTGCTCCCTGTTACCGAAGGTGAATAAGCGATCTGTGTATTGCCGAGATTTTTGGTTATGGATTCTTCCTCCCAGCTTTCATCATAGTTGACGGCTGTTTCCACATAATTACGGATAATATTGCGACTCAAAGTCAGATTCATATCCCAGTTAAGCCAGTTGATGGGTTTTATTGCAGTTATCAACTCTACGCCGGCGCGGTAACTTTCAGGCACGTTGGTCATAATGTCATATCCCACGCTGCTCTTTTCCCCGGTGGGCACCAGTTGATCGGTATAATGCATGTAATACAGGTTGATGCCTGTGCTGATAGCTCCCGACTGATACTTGTGCCCGGCTTCCAGATCATACATTTTTTCTGCTTTTGGTATGGCATCGGGATCGCCTTTGGCTTCTTTGAAGTTGGTACGGGTAGGCTCCCGATTGGTCATCCCTGCAAAAACATAATAGTTGTGGTTGTTGCCCGGGGTGATGTAAAATCCTGCTTTTGGATTAAAAAAATTGAAATTGTGTTCCTGATCCATCGGGAAAAGATCATCGTCATTGCCGGAAAGCTCATATTTGATGCCACGGTACTGAAGGTCGGCAAAGAGATTAAAAAAGGGAGTGGCCTGCCAGTCAAGTTTACTGAACACATTGTAATCGGTTTTCAGTCCGTTGTTGAAATACCATTCATGTCCTTTTTCGGTATCTCCTGCATAGCGCATCCAGATCATTTTCCCAAAATGATCACCGTCATATTGGTTCCATCCTCCTCCAAACGTAAGATTTATATTTGATGATAATGCAGCATTACCCGAGAGCGTAGCGCCGTAAAAATCGTTGCCCATCCATTTGCGACGGACCAGATCAGTAGTTTCAATGGTCTGGTCTGAAATATTCAGGTTTGCCAATCCATAGTCATCAAACTTCTCATCTTCTTTGTACTGTTCATAATGCCCATCTCCCCGGGTATAGTGCAGAGCTGCAGTGAAGTAAAGGTTTTCACTGACGGTGAGATTGTAAAACAACTGGGCATAGGTTTGTTGGTAATTGTCTGTCTGATCTTCGTAATATTGCTCAGTGCCCGACTCGTCGGTATAAATACCTGCCGGATTATATGTGCGATCTGTTGCCAGCATTTCCTGCGGAACACCCCACCAGCTGATACCTGTTTTTTGGTCGCCATGCAGCACGATCATTTTCAGGAAGCTGTTGTCGAGATGCAAAGCACCACTCAGATATAGTGACTGATGATCTGAGAAAGCATTATGTATGTACCCGTCACTTTTAAGACGGGAGTATCGCCCTTCGAATGAAAATTTGTCGTCGATGAGTCCGGTTCCCATCCTGATGCTGTTTTTATAGGTGTTGAAAGACCCGGCCATTGAATTCAGTTCCGAATATGGTTCGGGATCACTGGTGGTGGTACGGAAATTCACAGTAGCTCCAAATGCTGCCGGACCCTGAGTTGATGTTCCTATACCACGCTGGATCTGTACGTTCTCTATTGAGTTGGCAAAATCAGGCATATTCGCCCAGAATACATTCTGGCTTTCCGGATCGTTTACCGGTACACCATTCATTGTCACGTTGATGCGGGTGGGATCGGTTCCCCTGATGCGGATATTTGTGTAACCCAGTCCCGTGCCGCTTTCCGAGGTTGTGATGAGCGACGGTGTAAGTTTTAAAAGTGAGGGTATGTCATTACCAGCCCCGGTTGATTGTAACTCTTCCCGTCCCAGATTGGTATGTGCCACAGGCGTTCGGCTGCCGGCACGATAAGCTGTCACGACCACTTCTTCGGTTAATTGTGATCGTGGCTCAAGGGTGATTTCAAGAGTGGAGGTTTTTGATAAATTGATATTTTCCTGCCATTTTTCATAACCAAGAAACGAAACCGTTATCTGTACATTTTCTTCAGATACATTTGAAAATCTGAATTGTCCGTTTCTATCCGTTACAGTTCCCTGATCTCCGGGTTTCATCAGAATGGTTGCGCCCGCCAGTGGGTCGCCATCTTCAGTGTGCACGACACCATTTAGCATGTGTTGTGAAAACATCTGGACTGAAATAAATATCAGTCCCGTTAAAAGCAAAAATTTACGCATGACTAAGCAGTTAAAGGTTTAATATTTAAGAGTGTGGTATAAAACGTAATATTTTTGTCAAAATCGAGGCGTTTTAAATTTTTGTGTCTGAGTTAACCAGTTGTTAATGAGGATTCAAAAATTTCAAACAACGAAGAGTTTGGCAATAAATATGCTTTTTATACCGGGCTCTTTAAAACATTTACTGCAATGAGGAAATTAATAAAAGAGAACACACTTTCCCTTGACAGCATTACCTGCCCAGGTTCAGAGGGTCTGATCTCAGCCCGCTTTGGGCACCCCATTGTAGAAATAAAAAATACTAACAGACTCTACACTTAGGGTTTGTAATGAAATAAGTTGACAGTTTTAACGAAGTTATTTTGTTCTTTACCGACTTGAAAATACTGCGAATAGCGAGCTATTTAATGGATTTTCAAGGAAGTTAAAGGCAAAAGAACAAGTTTAAAGCGTCAAGTTATTTCGGCACAATCCCTTAGCAACAGGATTGAAAGAAAATTGTTTCTTTCTTCTCTGAAAAGCTTTATGCATCTGTATTTGAAATTTGGGGAAACACGGAAGGACGAAAAAAGGAGAATTTAACTCCCTGCATCGGCATTATCCGTGTCAGGTTCAAAGGGTATTTTCTCAGCCTTCGGTTGGGCACCCCCGTATTTCTTAATGCAAAGGTAGGGTCTTTTAATAGAAAATAAAAGACTTCCTGGTCTTAAATAAGACAATTGAATTTCTAAAATTCCGAGATACAGTCTCAATAGTTCGTTAAAATTTTGTAATAGATTGTCAGTCAATTGTTTAAATCTAATACGATTATGGAGCAAAGAGATTGTTTTTCAATCCCGAAGGCTCGGGACAATCCATCTAGCATCTAACATCTAAAAATCTAACGATCTATTGAAGTCTGAAAGCCCAACTTATTTCAGCCCAACGCAACGCGTTGCTGAGCATTCAGCCCGGGAAAAATTATCCCTACCATCCCGAGATTGGCCGTTTCAAATAAGGTGGCTAATACTGTCATCAGAAAACATTTGACAAAACAAACTGGTTATACACCAAAATTTCTCTATTTTCGTTGTTTGAAACAAAGCCTGTTTTTTGTAAGTGAATATGGCTTATTGCAGGCTCAGAAATAAACAATCGAACACTATTTTTGTGGTACCATGATAAAACAATTCACCCTTCCTGTTATTTTATTGCTGTTTGTTGGTTCCCTTATGGTTACAGGACAGCAAACATATGACAGTCGACAGCCGGAGCGCCTTTTTGATGAGGCGCTGGAGCAATACCGGAATGAGCGGTATGGAATAGCCAGGGCCATGTTTCAGGATTTGCAGGAACAGTTTGCACCCGGACAAAGCAATCTGAAGGCCGAATCGGCTTATTATGCTGCAATGGCTGCTTCCAAATTGAAAAACGACGATGCCAAAGATATGTTGGAGGCTTTTCTGATCGATTTTCCGGAAAGCGGGATACGCCCTTATGTTTACAAGGGTCTGGGCGATATGGACTACGAAGAAGGAAAGTACACCCAGGCGCTTCGCAACTATCGGTATGTGGTGGCCCGCAAGCTTGACCGGGAAACACGATATGATTTCCGGTTTAAGTCGGGATACTCTCACTTTATGGAAGAGGACTATGATCAGGCACTGTCGGCATTTGCCGAAATCAGAAATATTGATTCGCAATGGTGGTCGGCATCCAATTATTATTATGCACACATCCAATATGTTCAGGGCAATTACAAATCAGCTTTGGCTATTTTCGAACAACTGAAAGATGAGCCGGGATTTGGTGCAGAGGTTCCATTCTATATTGCTCAGATCTATTATTTGCAGGGTGAATATGAAAAGGCCATTGAATACGGTACTCCTTTGGTGGAAGATGCCCGTGGAAAACGGAAGGCCGATATGGCCCAGGTCGTCGGCAACGCATGGTACGCCACCGGCAATTATCAAAATGCGGCCCGTAACCTGGCAATGGCGGTCGAACTTGGAGAAGAATCTCCTCGTCAGGTATTTTATCATTTGGGATTGAGTTACTATCATCTCAAAGAATATGAGAAAGCAGCCGGTGCTCTTTCGCGTGTTACGGGCGAAGATGATGCCATGTCGCAAAATGCCTTTTACCATCTGGGTGATTGTCATTTGAAACTTGGAGATAAAAAACGGGCACGTGTGGCATTCGAAGCTGCATCACAATATAAGTTTGACACAACGATCATGGAAGATGCCATGTTCAATTATATCAAGCTTAATTATGAATTGTCCTTTTCGCCCTTCAATGAAATTATCGACAGTTTTATGGGTTTCATCGACCGGTTTCCCGACAGCCGCTACATTGATGAGGCATGGCAATATCTTGGTCAGGCATTGCTGACAACCCGTAATTACAAGGAGGCCCTTTCTGCTCTTGAGCAGGTTCAGAACAAGACTGCCAATAATTATAAAGCGCTTCAAAGAATTGCTTATCAGCGCGGTCTGGAGTTATTCAATAATCTTAAATTCGCCGAAGCCATAGAGATGCTGCAGTACAGTCTTCAGTATAGTGAATACGACCGCCAATTGAAGGTAAAGGCTTTTTACTGGCTGGGTGAGGCTCATTACCGGCGCGAAAATTATGACAAAGCCATCGAAAATTTCGATACTTTTATTCGTACCCGGGGTTCATATCAGCTCGATGAATTTAAAACCGCCCATTACAACATAGGGTATGCGTGGTTCAAACAAAAAAATTACAAAGAGGCTGCTTCCTGGTTTCGTAAATATGAAAACCTGATGGATGGGCGCCAGGATCCTATGCTGGGTGATGCGTTGAACCGAATCGGGGATGCATTTTTTATGGAGCGGGACTTTTCAAGGGCCGTAGTTTATTATGAACGGGCAACCAATGTGGCCGGGTCCAATGCCGACTATGCCATGTATCAGAAGGCTTTTGCCATGGGTATTGAAAAGGACAATGCAGGAAAGATAAAACAATTACAGAAACTTATTGACCGGTTTCCGCAGTCATCCTATGTGGATGATGCATTATACGAAATGGGTCGTTCCTATGTGGCAATAAATGATCTTTCTTCGGCCATAAGGATGTATAAAACCATAAAGGAAGAATATCCCCGCAGTAATTTTTCGAAAAAAGCCATGTTGCAACTGGGATTGGTTTATTATAATAACGATGAACTGGATCGGTCTCTGGCATTTTACAAGCGGGTGGTGAATGAATTTCCCGGTTCACCGGAGGCAGAGGATGCTCTTTTGGGGATAAAAAATATTTACCTCGATCGCAATGATGCCGACGGATATATTGACTATACCAGACAGGTGGGCGGTTTTGCAAGCATCGACAAGCGACAGGAGGATTCTCTCTCATATGTAACAGCAGAAAAACTTTACATGCAGGATGAATGCCTTCAGGCGATTAATCAGTTTGAATCCTACTTGCGCAATTATCCCAACGGGCGATTTGCCGTAAATGCTCATTTCTACAAGGCCGATTGTCAGTACCGGAATGAAGACTACGAAAATGCACGTCAATCATTCGAATTTGTTGCCGGGCGTCCGGGTAATGCTTTTATGGAAAACGCCATAGTGGGGGTTGCCAAGATCAGTTATGAGCAGGAACGTTACAAGGATGCTCTCGGGTATTATGAGCGCCTTGAAAATGAGGCTGATGATGAAGACAATCGGCGGGAGGCTTTGATCGGACAAATGCGTTGCCTAACCCGCATGGGAGATCGTCCCGGGTATGTCAGCCGGCTTGCTGAGCGTATTATGGATGATCCCAAAACTTCACCCGAAGTAGTGAGGGAAGCCCGCTATAAAAAAGCGGAGGCACATCTCGAACTGGGTGAAAAAGATATGGCATTTCAGGAATTTCAAAAGCTGAAGGATAATACCAGTTCTGTGGAAGGGGCGGAAGCCCGTTACAGGGTGGCACAGATCCTTTTCGATCGTGGAGATCTGGATAAGGCAGAAGAGGATATTTTTGATTTCGTTAATGTTGGTACTCCACATCAGTATTGGATAGCAAGGTGCTTTTTGTTGCTGTCCGATATTTATGAACAACGTGGCGAATTATTCCAGGCTCGGCAATACATCGAGAGCCTGATCGAAAATTATCAGGATCGTGACGATGACATCCGTGAACGGGCCAATAATAGATTGAACGAACTGAAAGCAGCGCAATAGAAGTTGCCGGCTGCGAATGCTTTTTTATGCAAATAAATTGAGAGACTTTTTACCATATAGCTTATGAAGACCATCAATATTCTGACCCTGTTCATTGTTTTGTGTTGCTTTGTTGATGCAAATGCGCAGGATCCCCTCAGCAAGGATGTCCGGGTAGTTCGTGAATTCGACCCAACGGTATCCGATGCAAGGAAAATTAACCAGATGCCATCCAGGGAGGATACATTGGATATTAAGCCTGAATTTAGTTACAGGGTGATGGGGCATGCCATTGCCGGCACCCCTGAAATTGAAACACTGAGTGCCGCCCGGTTGGCGCGCCAGAGTGAGGCGGATCTTTATCCGTCATATGTACGTGGGGGTTTGGGAAACTATCAGTTGCTTTTTGGTGATATTTTTTACAATGTTACCCGCAACGAAAAGTTTGCTTTTGCTCTCAAGTTCGGACAGGAATCATCGTGGGGCAATCTTGAACTGGAAGATGGAAGCTCATCAGATGCCCCTTATCATCAAACCGACGGGGGCGTGTACCTGCGTCATTTCTTTGATGACAAAACACTGGAGTTCGATCTTAACTTCGATCGTCATGCATATCGTTATTATGGATATCAGACCCTTGAGCCCGGATTTTTTTATGGGACATTTTCTGATCTTGTTTCCGGCGAAGAATTGATCCCCGATCGCAAGCAACGTCAAACTGGTTTTGACCTTCATTTTGG
>JBEPWN010000041.1:0-11860 GCA_041642395.1 Marinilabilia sp.
CTTGTTGTGAGTTTACTGTAAAAAACATTCTTTCAACAGAGTGAATCCAGTGAAAAATGACAAAAAATGATTGTACAGATCATTAATGAGTTATACAAAGAGTATCGAAAAGGGTTTAAGTTTATGGATTTCGAGTTCCAGGTTTCTAATCCCCTATTTGCCTAATAACCTACTTGCCTAATAACCTAATCTCCTATGATTTTGGTTTCTGACCCAATGATTTTATAAAAAATCGCTGACAAAAAAAGTCTGTCAACGATTTAATAAACAATGATATAAAATGCTGTTTTATTCTATTGGCAACTGCCGTTTTATGGATTCATCAAGCGAAATAATGGTCTCGGTTGAGGAAATACCGGGAATACTCTGCAACCTGTCGTGAAGAATGCGTTTAAGGTGCTCATTGCTTTTTGCAAAGATTTTAATAAACATGGCATATTCTCCGGTTGTATAATGACATTCCACAACTTCAGGAATTTCTTCAAGCATCTTCACCACTTTGTCAAACAAGCTGGCCTTTTTAAGAAAAATCCCCATAAAAGCACAAGTGTGATAACCAATTTTAACAGGATTAATAATAAATTCGGAGCCTTTAATGACTCCCATATTCATTAATCTTTGAATACGCTGATGAATAGCAGCACCTGACACTTTACATTCACGGGCCACTTCAAGAAAGGGAATACGAGCGTTTTTCGTAATCATCGACAATATTTTTTTGTCGAGACTATCAATTTGTAAATTGCTATCCATAATACAAATGACAAATGTTAGAATTTAAAAGTATTTCTGCATTTTTATTAATGATCAATGTCGAAATTAAAACTATTTATCCAATAATCCAATAGAATAGCATCAAATATTCATTCTTTTAATTTTTCAGTTCACCCTTACTTTCTATTATTATACCTGCCAGTTCTTTTAGATCATCGCCGCTTGGATTCTGAAAAATCCTTAGTTCAAACAAAGGAACAATAGCCAGAATATGGTCAAAAATATCGGCCTGAACACCCTCATATTTAGCCCATTCCTTTTCACGTGAAAATGCATATACCTGTACAGGAATGCCCTTTTCAGTGGGGTCCAGGTGACGCACAATCAATGTCATTTTTTGATTGATCTGAGGATGATTTACAAGGTAATTCTCCAGATATTTTCTGAATATACCAAGATTTGTCATGCGCCGGCCATTTACAGGCAAAGATTCGTCAATTTCAAATTTTTTATTAAACTCGTCAATTTCTTTTTGGCGCTGCTCAATATAGCTCTTTAAATGATGAATTTTTTTAAAGCGATCCAGCATCTCAGGTGAACAAAACTTTACACTGTGGGTATCAATATGCACCGATCTGGCCATACGCCGGCCACCCGATTCTTCCATGCCGCGCCAATTGATAAATGAATTGGAAACCATTGCATAAGTAGGAATGGTAGAAATGGTTTTATCCCAGTTATTTACCTTCACTGTGTTAAGTGAAATTTCCATTACAATTCCATCAGCATTGTGCGAAGGCATAGAAATCCAGTCACCCACACGCACCATCCGGTTGGCCGAAAGTTGTACCCCTGCCACTAATCCAAGTATTGAATCTCTGAAAACCAACATCAAAACCGCAGCCAAAGCACCCATTCCAGCTATGATAGAGAATACCTGAACCTCAAAAATAATGGAGACAGCTATCAAAACGCCTACAATAGCGGCAAGAAGCTGGATAACCTGAAGATAACCTTTAACAGGTCGTTCATAAGAAAAAGGAAACGTATTGTAGATGTCTTCAAATGCCCTCAGTAACGAATGAAAACTAATCAGGATGACCACAACGAGATAGAGAGCAATAAATTTATGAAAAACGGCACTAATAAACGGATCATAACCCCAAAAAAGTTTGGAGAGAAAATATAAAACCAAAATGGGTGCGAAATGTGCCAACCGGTGAAAAACTTTACGGCGAACAAGAAAATCATCTATTTTGGATTTGCTTTTACGGATCATCTTTATGATGTAATAAAGCAAAACCCGGCGGGCAAAGAGAAATGCAACATAAGCCAATATTCCCATTATTAAAAACGAAGCCAGAAATTCAAAAACAGAAATCCAGTATTCTGAAATATTTAATAATTCTAAACGGCCGCTCAACCATTCTGAAAACCATTTAGAACCAGTGTTTATCTTATCCATGTTGAAGAAATTACAATATTTTTGGTTAGTTTTGTTTTTATATCAATCACAATAGACCGTTAGATTTTGAGATATAAGATTTAAGCTAAATTGCATAATATTGATAATATGTCTCTTAATACAATAGTCCGTTAAAAATAAACTAAACGCAAAGGCGCAAAGTTTTTATTCTCAAAGAGTTGTGAAAAATGACAGTCAATACATATATAACTCTTTATTAGGTATTTGCAAAAGCTTAACGGAGTATTGTTAATACAAGCAACTCTCAAACTTTAAGCAATTGATCTAAAGCCAATACAAAAGTTTAACGGACTTTTGAATCAATAATTACAAAAGTAATCAATCAAAAATTTGCAACCTACATCAATAGATACTAAAATAAAAAATGCGATATAGTTATTTTCTTATTTTAATCTTCATGGCTGGTATTTCAGTTACCGGTCAGACCCAGGCCAGGGATATTTTCAGTTATGAGAAATCCCTTAGGGTTGATTTCGTTCTTACAGGTAATCAGGATCAACAAAATGCCACCATTGCCGGATATTTTCAATTTCCTGGTTACAGTGCCGGCCCGGCACAGAACATTCCATCTTTCGATTACGGGACTTACAGATTATTATTATTGTCAGAAAAAACAAGCGATACTTTATTTATAAAAGGAATCAGCACATTATTTGAAGAATGGCAGTTTACAAAAGAAGCAAAAAATGTAAACAGGGTTTTTGAGCAGACCGTGGAAATGCCCTACCCTAAAGAAAGTGTAAATTTGATCATTGAGTGCCGCAAAAAAAATGGTAACTTCACGCAACTTACCAGTGAAACATTTAATCCCAACAAGCAACGGATCACCACTTTGGTGCCTCATCAACATCCGCATAAAATCATTCATGGCATTGAATCACCAACCGAACAGGCTGATATTCTTTTCATCGCTGAAGGATATAGAATTAATGAAACAGAAAAATTTTATGACGATGCGGAAAAAATGACAAATTACCTTTTTAGTATATCCCCCTATGACGAACTGAAAGACAAAATCACAGTAAGAGCCCTTGCTCTACCATCAATTGATTCGGGAACCGATGATCCGAATAAAAACATCTGGAAAAACACAGCCATGAACAGTTCCTTCAATACTTTTGGGGCTGATCGGTATTTGGAAAGTCTTAATGCCTGGACCATCTTTAACTATGCTGCCCTGTTACCTCATGATCACATTGTAATACTGGTAAACAGTAAAAAATATGGCGGAGGCGGAGTTTACAATCATTTTTCTATCACATCAGCCGCAAATGAACATTCTGAAAAAGTATTCGTTCATGAATTGGGCCACGGACTGGCTGGACTTGGAGATGAATATTATTACCCCAATGTTCCTTATGACAATTTTTTCGATCTCAATACCGAACCGTGGCATCCCAACATCACCACACTGGTGAATTTTGAAAGTAAATGGAAAAATTTATTGCCCGATTCCATTCCCATCCCCACACCCGACAACCGGAAATATAAAAATTCCACCGGAGTATTTGAAGGAGCAGGTTACTCGCAAAAAGACATTTATCGACCGGCAGTCAATTGCCGCATGAAATCAAACGAAGCAGAGGGATTCTGCGAAGTCTGCCGCAAATCCATTAAAGAAGCAGTCTGTTTTTATAATAGATCGTTAGATTTTTAGATAATAGATGATATTAGAAGTTAGTTGTAGAGGATAGAGGTTAGATGAATCGTATCCTGAAGCTTCGGGATTGAAATTCTGAGTTTTAACACAAAGATTCTTTTAGAAATAAACAACTAATTCAAAAATTCTTATAAAAGTTAACGGACTATTGTTTTTACATATAAAATATCAATAATCCGTTTATATTGTAAATACTATAATAACCTATTTTTAGCATAATCAAACAATAGTCGCAAATCAGTCATAATAAAAATTTTGCGTGTCTGAGCTTAGGCTTTTTTTTAACTTATGTAATTATTAAACCAATATCATTATGAATTATCTTGCCAACGAAAAAAGATACGACAACATGATCTATCGCCGTTGCGGTAAAAGTGGCATCCAATTACCGGCGCTCTCTTTGGGGCTTTGGCACAACTTTGGTTCGGTGGATGTATTCGAAAACGGTCGTTCTATATTGCACCATGCATTTGACAGCGGCATCACACATTTCGATCTGGCCAACAACTACGGACCTGTTCCAGGGAGTGCGGAAGAGAACTTTGGTCGCATTCTTGCCACCGACTTCAAGCCTTATCGCGATGAGATGATCATCTCGACAAAAGCCGGCTACCTGATGTGGCCCGGACCTTATGGCGAATGGGGCTCAAAAAAGAATTTGCTGGCCAGTCTTGATCAAAGTCTAAAAAGAATGGGACTCGAATATGTTGATATATTCTATTCGCACCGCCCCGATCCGGATACCCCCCTTGAAGAAACCATGGGTGCACTGGCACATGCAGTAAAACAAGGTAAAGCAATGTATGCGGGTATTTCCAATTACCCTGCCAACATGACACAAAAAGCAGAAACCATTTTACGCGATATGGGTGTACCAATGCTCATCCATCAGCCCCGCTACAATATGCTCGACCGCTGGGTTGAAGATGACGGACTTCTGGATGTTCTTGGAAAAAGAGGCATTGGATCCATTGCCTTTTCACCCCTTGCACAAGGATTATTGACCAATAAGTATTTGAAGGAGATACCTGCCGATTCGCGAATGGCAAATCCCCATGGTTTTCTGCAACCGGATGCGCTGACACCAGAAAAACAAAGCAAACTTAATAAACTGAATGATTTGGCCGGCGAACGTGGTCAATCACTGGCTCAAATGGCCATAGCCTGGCTGCTGAAAGATTCCAGAGTAACATCGGTGCTGGTGGGTGCCAGCTCAGTAAAACAACTGAGCAATAATCTGGAAAGCCTTAACAATCTTGAATTCTCAAAGGATGAACTGACAAAGATTGAAGATATTTTGAAGTAATGAAATCGAAATAGATCGTTAGATATTTAGATTTAAGATCGAGGCTGTATTTTAATTTTGCGATGCTAATTTTCAATAGTCCGTTAAAAAAAAACTTAGACGCAGAGATATCCTTCACTAAAGCTATGGATTTCTCTGGATTCAGGTTTTTTTAACGAAATATTGTCGGTCATGTACTGTTGTTGAAAAACCCATTGACGATTATATTTAATCGACTGTGGGTTTTTTTATTTAGTGCTATCTTTGCAAAAAAAGAAACACCAATTTATGATCAATATACTTTCAGTAGAAAATCTCACCCACCACTGGGGCGACATTCGACTTTTTGACAATCTCACTTTCGGTCTTGAAGAAGGAGATAAAGCCGCTCTTATCGCCCGGAATGGCACAGGAAAAACCACATTGCTCAATATTTTAGCTGGCGTTTATCCTGCTGATGATGGAAATGTTACCTGGCGAAATGGAATAAATATTGGATATCTCGCTCAGAATCCTGAGTTTGAACCCAATTTGACCGTACTGGAAACCTTGTTTCAATCAGACAATGAAACAGCAATAGTGGTACGTCAGTATGAAAAAGCTCTGGTGGACGAAGACCATGAAAAGCTGGAACAACTGCTTTCGAAAATGGAACAGTTAAATGCATGGGATTATGAAGAACGTGCCAAAAACATACTATCGCAACTCAATATCGATATGTTCAATCAGCCCATGGGTGAATTGTCGGGTGGTCAGGTAAAACGTGTAGCCCTTGCGCGAGTTCTCATAACCGATCCCGATTTTCTCATTCTGGATGAACCAACCAACCACCTGGATCTGGACATGATTGAGTGGCTCGAAGATTACCTGAAACGCGGCAGAATGACACTTCTTATGGTTACTCACGACCGCTATTTCCTTGATAATGTGTGCAACGAAATATATGAAATGCAGGATAAAACCCTTTATCAATATAAAGGAAACTATTCCTATTATCTGGAAAAAAGAACAGAGCGAATCAGTCAAAAAAACCAGGAAGTAGAACGCGCGCGAAATCTTTTGCGAAAAGAGCAAGACTGGATGAACCGCCAGCCGCAGGCCCGGGGAACAAAAGCCAAATACCGCATAGATGCTTTCCACGATCTCAAGAAAACAGCATCTCAAACTACAGATGAACAAAATCTGGAGATTAACATTAAATCATCAAGGCTGGGGAAAAAGGTGATTAACCTGCATCACATCAGCAAAAGTTTTGATGATTTACAGGTGATAAAAGACTTTTCATACAAATTTGTGCGAGGCGAAAAGATTGGCATTATCGGAAAAAACGGCAGCGGAAAATCCACGTTTCTGAATATCCTCACCGGCCGCTTGCAACCGGATAGTGGTGAAGTGGAGCCAGGTGAAACGCTGGTGTTTGGCTATTACAAGCAGGAAGGCATGAATCTGGATGAAAACAAAAGAGTACTGGATGTAATAACAGACATTGCAGACCAAATAATGCTGGGAAAAGACAGATCCATGTCGGCCTCTCAATTTTTGAGATACTTTATGTTTCCCAACGAAATGCACAATGTGCTGGTGCAAAAGTTAAGCGGTGGTGAGAAAAAAAGATTGTATCTGATGACGGTACTAATGAAAAATCCTAATTTCCTCATTCTTGATGAACCAACAAACGACCTGGATATTCTAACTCTGAATATTCTTGAAGATTATCTGCTTCAGTTTGACGGCTGTGTGATGGTGGTTTCGCACGACCGGTATTTTCTTGATAAGGTAACCGATCATCTTTTTGTATTCGAAGGCAACGGATCCATAAAAGATTTTCCGGGAAACTATTCCGATTTTTACACACAGAAAAAAGAAGAGAGAAAAACACAGCGCACAGCATCTGCTCAAGCCAAAGAACCAAAAAAGAAAAAAGCAGGCCGCGAATCCAAACCCAACAAGCTTACCTTCAAGGAAAAGAAGGAGATGACAGAACTGGAACAAAAGATTAAAGCCCTTGAGTCAGAAAAAGCAAAGACAGAGGAAAAACTTAACTCAGGCAAATTGCCGGCAGATGAGCTCGTTGAAGCATCAGAGCAAATTGGTGCAATTATGGATAAACTTGATGCTTATGAAATGCGCTGGCTTGAGTTGAGTGAGAAAGAATAAGTTGATAATTGCTTAAAATTTTTAAATGTTTTTTATGGACATCAGTAAAATTAAAAGCAAAAAGAGTGATTTTTCTCCATATTAATTGTTTTAAAACGATTTAATCTCTATTTTTGCAAAGCGAACAAAAAAAAGAAGACATTTATCATGATACAACATGCCTACTCTTTTTTCTTTTTCTTTTTTTATTTTTTTGGTTCAACAACCAGAAGGGGCAGGCTCTTGCATAAACAAAAGTAGAATTAAAAGTTTCTAAATATGCGTCCCGCCCCACAAGGCGGGATTTTTTTTATCCATATTATGAGTAAAACCATAAAAATAGCCATTCAGGGAATTCCCGGTGCCAATCATGAAATAGCAGCCAGGGCTTATTTCAAGAACACGGATGTGGAAGTAGTATCATGTCATACTTTTCAGGAAGTTTTTGATGTGATGCAAAAGAACCCTGATGTTTTGGGAATCATGGCCATCGAAAACACACTGGTTGGAAGCCTTCTGCCTAACTATACCATGCTCAGGGAATCGGGTTTCGTTATTCATGGCGAACACAAATTACGGATCAAGCATCATTTAATGGCTCGTGCGGGTCAGAAAATCGAAGATTTGCGCGAGGTCCACTCCCACCCAATGGCCCTGGCACAATGCGAAACCTTTTTCAAGAATTATCCTAACATTAAACTCATCGAAAGCGAAGATACAGCCCTAAGCGCAAAAATAATCGCTGACGGAAAAATAGAAGGCATGGGTGCCATCGCTTCATCTCTTGCAGCCCAACTTTACGATCTTGAAATAATTGAAAGAGGCATTGAAACCAATAAACACAACTACACCCGCTTTTTAATTGTTGGTCAGGAAGACAATATAGAGAAAGAAGAATTACTTACACAAAACCGCATCAACAAATCATCTCTGGTTTTTTCACTGCCACACGAAGAAGGAAGTCTTTCAAAAGTTCTGACGATTCTTGCATTTTACAGGATCAATCTTTCAAAAATTCAATCATTACCCGTGGTTGGGGTTGAATGGGAATATCTCTTTTACATTGATGTTATGTATAACAATTACGAACGATACAAACAGGCATTGGATGCCATCCGCCCCCTGTGCAAAAAACTTCGAATACTGGGAGAATATGAAGCCTGCACTACTACACAGACCATCAATGGCGAAACCATGAAAAAAGAAAGAATACAGCAAGCTTTAACATCCATCTAATTATTTGGTATTATGATTACACCCGCTCAACGCGTCAGCCAGGTAAAAGAGTATTATTTTTCACTAAAACTGAAAGAGATCGCAAAAATGATGCAGGAAGGAAGACCTGTCATCAACCTGGGAATCGGAAATCCGGATCAGCCACCGGCACCGGAGGTTCTGGATACACTAACCCACTCGGCATCACAACCCAACAGTCACGGATACCAGGGATACATAGGCATTTCGGATCTACGAAATGGATTTGCCGACTGGTACAAGCGCTTTTACAATGTGGAATTGAATGCCGATACAGAAATTCTCCCGCTGATGGGTTCGAAAGAAGGCATTATGCACATTTCTATGGCTTTTCTGAATCCCGGCGACGAAGTATTGATCCCCAATCCGGGATATCCAACATATGCAGCTGTAACACAATTGGTGGGTGCCAGAGAGCGCACATATACTTTACTGGAAAATAACAACTGGCAGCCTGATCTGGATGTACTCGAAACTGAAGATCTTTCCGGGGTAAAACTCATGTGGGTTAATTATCCGAATATGCCAACAGGCGCAAAAGCCAGCCGGCATTTTTTTGAAAAACTGGTTGACTTTGCCAAACGTCACGACATCCTTATCTGCAATGATAATCCATACAGTTTTATATTAAACCCCGAACCACAGAGCATCTTGTCGGTTCCAGGCGCTAAAGATGTTGCCATCGAACTTAATTCGCTCAGCAAATCTCATAACATGGCAGGGTGGCGCGTTGGAATGGCTGCATCAAATTCAGATTTTATCAAATATATACTGCGGGTAAAAAGCAATATGGATTCGGGCATGTTCCGCCCAATTCAGGAAGCTGCAGCAAAAGCACTCTCACTTGGAAAGGAATGGTACAAGGAGGTCAACAAAGTGTATAATAAGCGTAAAAAACTGGTGCTCGAAATCATGCGAACCCTTGAATGCAACTGGCAGGACGATCAGGTGGGCATGTTCATCTGGGCCAGAATCCCCGATAAATATCCATCTGCTAAAGAACTGTCGGACAAGATACTAAACGAAGCCAATGTGTTCATCACTCCAGGGTTCATATTTGGAAGTCAGGGTGAGAAATACATTCGAATTTCACTTTGTACATCAGAAGAAAAGTTACAGGAATCATTAAACAGAATAAAAACCATCATAACCAAATAGCCATGCATAATTTAAACATTCAACCGATCCGGCTTCCGGGATTAGATCTAAAGCGGCCCATTATCATATCGGGTCCATGCAGCGCAGAAACTGAAGAACAAACCCTGTCAACGGCAAAAGAACTGGCAGCACAAGGCGTGAAAATATTCCGTGCCGGTATATGGAAACCCCGTACCCGTCCGGGAGCTTTCGAAGGTGTAGGAACTGTGGGCCTTCCCTGGTTAAAAAGAGTGAAAGAAGAAACCGGCATGTTTGTAGGCGTCGAAGTAGCCACAGCACACCACGTTTACGAAGCTGTAAAATTCGGCGTCGATCTGGTTTGGATCGGAGCCCGTACTTCGGCCAACCCTTTTGCTGTACAAGAAGTTGCAGATGCCATCAAAGGAATGGACATTCCCGTTCTGATCAAAAATCCGGTGAATCCCGATCTGGAATTGTGGATCGGAGCCATTGAGCGGATCAACAGAGCCGGCATTACACAAATTGGAGCCATTCACCGTGGTTTCAGCTCTTACGATCAGTCTGAATTTCGCAATCATCCACAATGGCAAATTCCCATCGAATTGCGCCGTCGTATTCCTGAATTGCCGATCATTACTGATCCCAGTCACATAGCCGGAAACCGTGAGCTTTTGGCCGAATTATCACAGGAAGCAATGGACCTGAATTTTGACGGGCTTATCATCGAATCGCACACCTGTCCCGATAAAGCATGGAGTGATGCAAAACAACAGATTACCCCTCTCCGGCTCAAAGAAATTCTTGATAATCTGATTTTGCGCCGACCGACCATCGGTGAAGATACACCCCGTGTAACACTCGACGAACTAAGAAAACAAATAGATAAGCTTGATGACCAATTACTTGATCTACTGAAACAGAGAATGACAATTTCGGAATCCATCGGAAAATACAAATTCGAAAACAACATTACCATCTTACAAACCCGTCGTTACGACGAAATCATGAATAACCGGAGGGAACGGGGAAGCCAACGTGGGCTAGACGATGAATTTATCACCCGCATTTTTGAATCAATTCATGAGGCATCCATCAACCGCCAGAGCCAGATCATGAATCAACCTCTTAAGAAAAAAGATAAATAAAAACGCTTTAGCATGAAGATTTGTGTTTTGGGTGCAGGAAAAATGGGAACCTGGCTCACCGATGCCCTTTGCTTACAACATGAAGTGGCCATTTACGATCCTGACATGGAACGTCTGCGATTTGTCTTTAATACCCAACGACTGACCAAGCCGGAAGAGATCACTGAATTTACTCCTGAATTGCTTATTAATGCAGCAAATCTGAAATATACCATCCCGGCTTTTGAGTCGGTGATGGATTATTTGCCAAAAGACTGCATTATTTCGGACATCGCTTCGGTAAAAAGCGGACTGGAAGATTTTTATAAAAAGAGCGGAAAACGATTTGTATCCACCCACCCCATGTTTGGACCAACTTTTGGGAATTTAAAAGAGTTGCGTCAACATCATGCCATCATCATCAGCGAGTCTGATCATTTGGGCAAAGCTTTTTTTAAAGACTTTTTTGGATCGTTGGGATTGAATCTTCATGAATACAGTTTTGAAGAACATGACCAGACAATCGCTTATTCGCTTTCGGTACCTTTTTCATCGACACTGGTATTTGCAGCGTGCATGAAAAAACAGGATGCACCCGGAACCACTTTCCGGAAGCACCATGATATTGCTAAAGGACTGCTTTCGGAAGATGATTATTTGCTCACAGAAATTCTGATGAATCCTTTTACCGTGGGCCAGGTGGAAAAAATCAGGAAGGAACTAAAACACCTTCTGGGGCTCATTGAGAATAAAGACACAGAAGGTCTGCAAGCCTTTCTGAAGAAAGTAAGAGAAAACATAAAGGAATAAAATTGCATGAGGGACGAAACAGCTGGCAATAAAAAAGTCCTGTTAGGCATGAGCGGCGGGCTCGACAGCACCATGTCAGCCCTTTTGCTCAAAAAAGCCGGTTATACCGTTATTGGACTTACGCTCAAAACATGGCATGTTGATCCTCAAAATCAGAAAGAAACCATTAACAAAGCCCGTGTCCTTGCACAAAAACTGGAAATAGAACACCACGTCTCTCCCATCGAGGATATTTTCAAAAAAGAGGTTGTCGATTATTTCTGCAATGAATA
>JBEPWN010000042.1:0-11744 GCA_041642395.1 Marinilabilia sp.
CAGAAATGTGCGTTTTTTAGCGTTTATTTGCACCTTTGTGCACATAAAAAAACCCTGTAAGTGTTGACTTACAGGGTTTTACTTCTTTTTGCTTAGTTACTCAGCGGAGAGTGAGGGATTCGAACCCTCGAAACCCTTGTGAGGTTTACACACTTTCCAGGCGTGCGCCTTCGACCACTCGGCCAACTCTCCAATTTACATCCACCTTAAATAGCACGGAAGGAGAGGCTCGAACTCCCGACACCTGGTTTTGGAGACCAGTGCTCTACCAACTGAGCTACTCCCGTGTACTTTTGCGCTAATGCGATGCAAAAATATAACTTTTGCACCATTCTAACCAATGAATTTCATTATATTTTTCCTTCATACGGTCAATCTTTTGACAATCAACTTTGTTAATTGTATATTGAAATATAATTTATTGAAATACTACTTCAGGCATTTGTTTTGCATAACTCTCAGTGTTAATTTTGCATCTATACAAATCACAAGAAATAAAAACATGAAAATAAAACAACTGATTATTCCCGTCATTTTCCTTGCTCTAATGGCAAGCTGCAATCCTCTTAAGCAAATGCAAACGCATCAGAGTTCAATAGAAGAAGCTTACAATGCCGGTAATTACCAAAAGGCTCTGGAATCCTATGAGCAACTTGTACGTTATCATAAAACCAAAGGAAGCAGTGTAAAAACAGAATATCTGGAAATGGCTGCAAAATCGGCCGTTGAAGTAGAACATTATCAACAAGCTGAGGAATTACTGCTTCGGTGGATCGATAAATCAGATGATTATGAGCCCATCAGATTGTTGGGATCGATCTATGAGGAAACCGGAAAAACAGACAAGGAATATGATCACTGGAACCGTTATTGGGACGATATACAATCGGAGGAGATGAAGGAAGAGATAGGCACCAGGCTTTTCGCGATCGAAATGGAACGCAAGGAGTACGATAAAGCCCTGAAACGTGCCAGAGAAATGCCCCCGATGTCAGATCCCCGAATCTTATTTATGCGTGTAGAGGCACTCGATGCTACCGGAAATCAGGAAGAAGCCCGAAAAGTATGCAATAGCCTGCTGGAAAAAAATCCTGACTATGAACCGGCTATGCTCTGGAAAGCCAAAGATATTTATGAACGGGCTGAAAAATGGTATAAAGCAGAAATGAGTGAGTATAACGAAAATCCCGAATATACTGCCTATGTATATCTAAGGCGTGAACTCAAAAAAATATCAGCCATGTACAGAGAAAGCCGGGATTTGTTTGAAAAACTACATCAGGATGATCCAAACAACAAAACCTTTATCAGATATTTGAAAAACATCTACTTAAGATTGGAGATGCGGGAAGAAGCTGCTAAAATGGATATGTTGCTTGAAAATCAGCAATAGGATTATCATTATTACCACTTTAATGAGCATAGTAAAAAAACGGCTGCCTGATCTTGCCAGATCAGGCAGCCGTTTTTTATATAAAAATAAATGAAATCGATTATTCCACAATTCCATAATCTTTCCCATATTCATCCACAACAAAATCAATGTCTTTATCACCTCTTCCGCTCAGATTAACTAAAATGGATTTGCGCGGGTCTTTTTGTGCCAGTTTTATGGCATAAGCCACCGCATGGGCGCTCTCAAGAGCAGGAATGATACCTTCCATCCGACTCAACTCAAAAAAGGCATCAATGGTTTCCTGATCAGATACCATATCATAATTCACCCGCTTCATATCTTTCAGCATACTGTGTTCGGGTCCCACACCAGGATAATCCAGACCACTGGCCACTGAATAAACAGGACTTGGATTGCCCTGAGCGTCCTGAAGCAAATAGCATTTGAATCCATGAATGGTGCCCGGACTCCCCTGCAACATAGTAGCAGCATGATCACCGGTTTTCAGAGAACGGCCACCGGGCTCTATTCCATAGAGATCAATGTTTTCATCTTCCAAAAATCCTGAAAATATTCCCATGGCATTGCTTCCACCCCCGACGCAGGCTACTACACTATCGGGCAACTCGCCGGTCATATCCACAAACTGTTCACGGGCTTCAATACCAACAACTCTTTGAAAATCCCGCACCATCATAGGAAACGGATGCGGCCCCACAACCGATCCAATGCAATAAATTGAATTGACGGGATCTTTCACATAGGCTTCAAAAGCAGAATCGACCGCTTCCTTTAGTGTTTTGAGACCGGCAGAAACGGGCACAACTTTGGCACCAAGGATGTTCATTCGTACCACATTGGGGTGCTCTTTGGCCATATCCACCTCTCCCATATGTATCTCGCACTCCAGTCCGAAATAGGCAGCTGCTGTGGCCAGAGCCACACCATGCTGACCGGCACCTGTTTCAGCAATCAGCTTCTTTTTACCAAGATACTTAGCCAGCAAAGCCTCTCCCATGCAATGATTCAGTTTATGTGCCCCGGTATGGTTCAGATCTTCCCGCTTCAGATAAATTCGTCCACCATATTTCTCCGACAAGCGGTTGCAATAATAAACCGGCGTTGGACGCCCCTGATAATGTTTACGAATACTTCTCAACTCGGAAATAAAATTGTGCGATTTACTGATGGCAAAATAGGCATCGGTAATTCTTTTCATTTCTTCTTCCAAATGAGGTGGCAAAAAAGCGCCTCCGTATTCTTTGTAAAAACCATCTTTAGACGGGAATTTTTTGAAATAATTTTCTGGCATAGCTTTGGATTTTTTAATTATTTATAAATTTCATTTTTTGCTGATTTAAATATTTCGGATTTCGATGAATAAACATAAAACATGCTTCAAACAAAAAAACCGCAGGTAATGAAGCCTGCGGTTTTTTGTAATTGTATCGTTGCACAATAATGACGGCTTGTCCCACCTCTTATGAGTTTATGCCATGCCACCAAAAATGTAAATTTATTCGATCCATCTCACTGATTGTAGTTAAATACAATTGCAAGATATCAATTTGTAAGTAATAATCAAAAAAAATTTCCAATAAATCTTTTTATAATTACTGATGGTAAAGGTAAAAAAGGAAGTCCCGTAAAAAAACGAAACGATCTTTTCACATTATTTGAATTCTATTTATTTCTCTAATTCTTTCCACACCAAAGCGCTGGCACCAACAATGGCAGCATCTCCCATTTTCAGTTTAGATTTTAGAATTTTTATTTTATCCTTAAAAATAGGCAGCAGGTGATTATTCATACTTTCGTAGGCAGGCTTGAAGATATAATCACCGGCAGCAGTAGGTCCGCCAAAGAGGAAAATAGCCTCAGGAGCCAGATGATGAACTGTATCGGCAAGTCCCTGTCCCAGATACTGACCGGTTTTTTCAAACACTTCAAGGGCTATTTTATCACCCTTTTCGGCAGCTTCAAAAATTATTTTTGAAGTGAGTTCGTTGAAAGATTTATCGGCCAGCAGACTGTCTTCCGCGTTGTAATGGGCCATCAGTTCAAAAGCAGTACGCTTCATACCCGGGGCCGAACAGTAGGCTTCGAGATGACCTTTTGCACCGCAGCCACACATTCTGCCGTCAGGAATCAGAGTTGTATGTCCGCATTCTCCGGCAAATCCATCGTGTCCGTAAACCAAATCACCATTCACAATAATGCCGCTTCCTACGCCGGTACCCAGTGTAAACATCACGAAATTATTCATACCCTGTGCACCGCCATAAACCATTTCTCCAAGAGCAGCTGCATTGGCATCATTGGTCAATGCAATGGCATATGAATCGGGAAATTCTTTCTTCAGAGCTGCAACAACATGGACCACGCCTTTGAATGAGAGATTAGGAGCAAATTCGATGGTGCCGTTATAGTAATTTCCATTAGGGGCCCCTACTCCTATTCCAAGAATATCAGTTTCCTCATTCATTAATTTCAGTGATTTGATTAATTCTTTTATTTCTGAAGAAAGATCAGAAATATATTTTCCAAAATCACCATGTTTAGGAGTATCGATAGTCCGATTGACCATAACATTCCCATCCTGATCAACCGCTCCAATAACTGTATTGGTCCCACCGATATCAATTCCTATTGCAATTTTCTTCATAACAACCATTTTTTATGTTAAAAAAGCCGGGAGTAAAATCCTCCCGGCTTAAAGATAATCAAATTCATATTATTGGGTGCGGATGGCTTGTCCCTTTACAGCATAAAAGAAGATATAAAGATAACAAATGGCCGGCACAACAAATGCCCAGGTATAACCAACGGCCTCAGCAATGGCACCCATCAGCAGCGGAATAACAGCTCCCCCTACTACCAGTGAATTGATGATGCCGGAAGCAGAAGCCATTTCTGCTCCATCAAGATCTTTCACTGCAAGTGAGAAAATATTGGGGAACATAATTGAGTTGAACAAACCAATTGAAATGACGGTCCACAGCGCTACTTCGCCGGTAGTGAAAGTTGTAATAATAGCCAGTGACGCTGCACCCAAAGCAAAAACAGCCAATGTGCGGGCTGCTTTCCCACGACCAATTTGCATAATCAGGAAGTTAACAAATGCAACCATCATAAACAATTGACCGGCATTAAAATTCCAGGCCTGAAATTCATAACTTTCGGCTGTAACAAATGCTCCTGAAACAAGCGCAAGTATAAGAACAGCCACAACCAGAGCGTATTTTTTAAGTTGACTCTTAATTTCTGAAAACATAATGGCTCCAAAGAAGCGACCAATCATGGCACCTCCCCAGTAAATAGCAGCATATGTCGAAGCCTTTTCAGGATCAATACCGGCGGAATTTCTCAGATAATTCACGATCAGTCCTGCGGTACCTACCTCAGCACCTACATAAGCAAAAATGGCAAATGCCCCAAGTATAACGTGAGGATAATTCCAAACATTCTTTTTGACTTTGACTTCTGACTTTTTACTTACCAGAACAGGCAGTTTAATGGTAAACAGAACCACTGCCACGGCTATCACAACAATGGCCATTATAATAAATGGCATTGGAACGCGTTCGGCGGCGGCTAGTCCGTCTTCGGGTGTCATTAACGATTCATCAGCCGGAAGACCAAGCCCACGGAAAATGGCTACAGCAATAATCCACGGGGCTATCATTGTAGCAACGGAATTTAGTGCCTGGGTTAGATTCAGACGGCTGGATGCTGAACTGTCGGGTCCTAACGCGGTAACATAAGGATTGGCAGCAACCTGCAAAAATACAACCCCAGCAGCCAAAATAAATGTAGCGACTAAAAACAATGGAAATGAAGGAATTTCTGCAGCGGGCCAAAACATTAAACTACCAATACCCATCAACAAAAGCCCAACAATAACGGTCCATTTGTAACCAATTTTTGTCACCAGCTTTCCTGAGGGAATGGATAATATGGGATAAGTAATAAAAAATGCTGAAGCCAATAGCTGAGCTCCCCATTCAGGTAAATCGAAGATTGCTTTTACCGGCGCTGTCATCGTTATGATGAAGGTGGTGGCAAAACCAAAAATGAAAAATACGGCACCAAATACGCCCATGCCGAGTCCATAGTTACTGTTCTTCTGTTCCATAGAATAATATGTTTTTTTTAGTTGTGTGATTTTAACTAAATGCAATAATACCGCAAATTTGGTTTTATTACAAAACTTAACAGCAATAAATTCTAATATTATTGCATGAATTCAGAAGAATGCAACATCCGGCAGACACCTTCAAACAAATTTAATGAAAGGAAAACCTTATTAGATAATATCTTGCAGGAATTAATATAACGCTAATATCATTTGCGAACAAGACTCAATCTCACTTTGAACAAAATGGAAATATTATTCCTGGTAACAGGTAAGATTCAGAGATTGCCTCATTTCATTACCAATTACCAATGACAGATTTTTGTAATAAGCAAGAAATCAGTAAAATAATAGTTGGCCCCTTTCAGGGACCTATCAGTTCTGTCATGTCCATCTTATGCTCCAAAATTTAATTGGGGTAGCCACTACCAATGACGACAATTACAAAAAAAAACCCACACTGAAATTAAATATTTAATTTCAGTGTGGGTTTTTATATATAATACTCCGTTAAACTTTTACAAATACCTGACAATAAAAAACTTTGCGTCATTGCGTCTCTGCGTTCAGGCTTTTTATTAACAGACTAATGACTCTAATACTCGTATTCTACCTCAATGGTTGAATAGGGTGGGGCATAAAAATTTTGATTTTCAAAGATCAGAGTCACCATCTCCTCGCCTTCAACCTGCAAAGATTCGAGATGAAAACTCATTATACCCCGGTAACGTTCTAGCATTTCTTCTCCACGCGCATCGTGCCTCACCTGAAGGAATATTTCTGTAGGATCTTCACCCTGTTCTTCAGGATCCTTTACCACATTGATATAATGGACTTCCTGTCCAGTGCCGTGAAAGAAAAATTCAACATTCAGATATCCGCCTGCAATCCAGATATCATTAATGGCTATCTGATCTTCCCCAATGGTGTCACGGTTTTCTTCATTCAAAACCATAATTTCTTTGGTAACCACATCCTGAAGGCTGTAAACATCCACCAGATAATCATACACATCGCTTTCACCACCCTCTTGATCAATGGAGTATGTTATCATCACCCGTTGATTTTCCTCAAAATCGCTTGGAGAACTCTTCAGTTTAAGTGTCAGGTCAGAATCCGTCGTCACAAGAGGCTCATCTTCGGCACTCATTTCAGTGGATCCCATCTCAGCATACCGGGGTCTGGTTTCTTCGTCATCATTCAAACATGAAGTTGCTCCAAATCCCAGCATAATCGCAATAATCGCAAATAATAATGTTTTCATAGTTCTATTCTCCTAAATAGTTAAACAATCAAATCATATATTGAACCTTAACACCGCTCATTTATTTTTTTAAGAACGATGTAGATTCTCAATAAAAAGATGAAGAAGAAAAGAATTGGTTGCGTGCCAAAAGAAAAAAATTATTTTTCCACGTAAGTTACTTCAAGATCAACAATTCTGGGAGTGTAATCATTTCGCCAAAGACTGGAAGATACAAATACTCTGGCTTTCGTACCATAATTCATATGCCTGATGGCCAGATCGATGCCGGAAAAGATGCCGTTACGTGGATCGGGATTACCCACTTTATAAGTAACAGGGTATTCTGATCCCATATTACTTTCATAAGGATAAATAAAAGGAACTCCGGTAGTATCCCTGACAATTTCAAAATAAGTATATCTATATCCTACATCTTTCCCAATCCGAACCGAATCACCACTGCTGCCCTCTTCCAATTCGAAATATAAATATCCGTCGTCTTCCAATTTATTAATGGTATCTCCAATTGCAGCCAGTGTATCTTCAACTGTCAGCGAACTGTCAACCTCCAGGTTTAAATAATCAGTCATAAGTTCCTGCTCATCACTGATCATTTTTTTTGTATTGATGGTATAAGGTTCGTCACAGGATTTAAGTACAATGCTTCCAATGAAAACAGAGGCAATCAGCAGAAGATTAAAAGTGATATTTTTCATTTTTATTATTTTTGTCATTTTTGTGTTGTAAAATAAAGCAAATTTCTTTGAGTGAGCAAGCGTGGTAAGCAGTTGATAAAAACTATTTATTTTTTAATTCAAGCACTTCAATCTCGTATATAATGATGCTTCGGGCAGGAATGCGATCATCATCGCCGATCAATCCGTGGGCAAGATGCGGTGGCATTATCATTTGGGCCTTCGCCCCTTCTTTCAGCAGCAAAACACCTTCTTCCAATCCGGATTCAACACCACCCTGCCCCACCAGAAATTCCTTTGGACCATGCTGATCCGAATCATAACAAACAGTACCATTCATCAGTTTTATCTGATAATCAAGGGTAACTATTTGTCCTTTCTGAACATCCCTTCCGTGTCCGGACTCAATGATACGATACCAGAGACCTGTACCGGTCTGCTGCATATTCAGGTCATTTTCCTGAATATATCCTTTAATTTTTTCCTGTTCACGCTCAACCATTGATCGATTGATGCTAATGTACGTTTCAAGAGGAATTTCAGTGCTTCTGTTTGTTCGTTCACCACGGTTTTGTGATCCTGAGCATCCACTGATCAGGGTTACCAGAAGCACCACCAGAACTTTTCGCATCAAAGAAATATAAATTTTCATTTGTTCAATTTTTTAACAAATACAGGCAAGGTAGCCCTTAACCTCTCTAATGCATCAGATAAGGTTCCATGCCACTCACCACCGGCTGCATTCGGATGTCCTCCGCCGGAAAAAAACTCTTTTGCGTACAGATTGACAGGGATGTCAGCCTGGGAACGAAAAGATAATTTTACAAATTTGTCTTTTTCCCGCTCACTAAAAAATGCAGATATAACCACACCTTTAATGCTGAGTGGAATATTGACGAAACCTTCGGTGTCACCGGGTTTGTAATTGAATTTATCCATTTCATCTTTTGAAACCGAAATAAATGCTGCCCGCCCATCTTCAATCAATTCAAGCTTATTACAAAGAACGTGCCCAAGCAATTTCATGCGGTGAAATGAATTACTCTGAAAAAGATCATTGTGTATCTGGTTTTTGTCAATTCCACGTGCAACCAGATCAGCTATTGCATGATAAGTGCGGGGATTAGAAGAATTGTAACTCAATGAGCCGGTATCAGTAATTATTCCTGCATATAAACATCCGGCGGCTTCCCTGTTGATGTTTTTTCCCCATCCGGCTGCTTCAAATATATAATATGACAATTCACAAGTGGATGACATTGTTACATCAGAAAACAGCACATCAGCTATTCCTTCATCGGGCTTGGGATGATGGTCTATCAAAATACGGGGAGTATCCGTTTTGTTTATTATTTTCGAAATTTCTCCACAGCGGCTTATGGTGTTAAAATCCAGTAAAAAAAACAAATCGGCTTTTTGAAGGATTTCGTTTGCCTGTGCGGGATTATGACCGTAAACCGTCACATCTTCAATCCCCTGCATCCATCGAAGATTGGAGGGGACTTCATCGGGTACTACAATGCTCACATGCAGCCCTCTGTTGCGGAAAACATTCCACCATCCAAGGATACTCCCAATGGCATCACCATCTGGATTTTGATGTGGAATAAATACAATAGAAGATGCATTATCAGTAAGTGCTTTTAAATTTGATATCTCTTGTTCGCTAAAAATCATCGATTAAAAAGTTTCTTGAAACGCAAAGGTAATAAAATACTGAAATTCATGAAAAATTCCTATTTTAGCAATAAGTAAAGTTAGGTGATAGGTCATTAGGTTGTTAGGTCATTAGAGGTTGGATGTTAGAGACTAGAGGCTATATTTTGGGTCATTAGATCTAAGACTGATTATCCTGTTTTAACAACCAGAACACATTGATGCTAAACAACATAGTCCGCAAGTTTTTTCAGGTGACTAACAATGAGCTGTTTGTGTGACGCCAAGAATTAAATACAACTCATTGATAATAAAATCTTTGAGTCATTGCGCAATAGTCTGTTAGACTTTTGCAATTGCTTGGCAAAGAGCCATTTACATATCGACAAGACTATTGAATTCAAAAACCTTATATTTATGAAAAAAGGAAAGATAACCCTTACTATGATCAAGCCTGTGGCTGTTAAGGAGCATCATGTGGGTGATATTCTGGCCAGTATTGAGCATGCCGGATTTAAGATCATCGGACTGAAAATGACACAGATGCCCAAGGAAAAAGCCCGGGTTTTTTATGAGGTTCATAAAGAAAAACCTTTTTTCAAAGAGTTGGTTAATTTTATGGCATCCGGTCCGGTGGTGGCAGCTCTGCTCGAAAAAGAAAATGCTGTTTCCGATTTCCGGGAACTAATTGGTTCCACGGATCCACGCGAAGCCAATGAGGGCACTATTCGAAAAATGTTTGCCAAGGATAAAACCCACAATGCCATTCATGGTTCCGACAGCGATGAAAATGCATTGAAAGAAGCCTGGTTCTTCTTCAGTGAAATGGAACAATTCAGATAATTTACCTCACCGGCGGTGTTCCCCGTTTTGTGGTCATGATCACTACCCCGTTTTTGGCGTCCGGGCCATATCGCTCGATTGCCTTTTGGCCTTTCATCACCCGTACAGACTTAACATTATACTGGGGAACTTCGATATATTTCCGAACAATTTTATCGTCAATCACAAAAAGAGGCATTTTATCATTCAAACCATGATCGTGAAGGGTTTTCATAAATTCCTTTTCTTCAGACGATAAATGAAAAGGAACAAAAAGAGAGAGGCGGGCATTTACCGGTTCACCATTCTTTTTGGCAGGCTTCCATTCCTGCATCAGATTAACCAATCGCAATGCTTCACGGTCTATTTGCGGATCGACGCTTTTGCTGACAGATGGCTCCATCAGTTTTCCTTCATCAGACACAACGAAAGAAACTTCAACCACTCCTTCTATAATATTAAGACGCGCATCTTCGGGATAAGCCATGTATTTTTCAAAGAATTTTTGTGGCTTGGAGGGTTTCCCTTTAAATTTAGGGGAACGATCAACATCGGTGTGTACTTCTAATGACTGGGCATGAATCAGTGGACCAGGAATAAGAGCAACCAGCATCAATAAAACAACCGAAAAAAAAGAATATTTCATAGCCAGATGATTTTAAGAGTTTTACACCAGCACAAGCATCAATAATTATACCAGTTTATGGGAAACATCATTGTCTGCTAACAAAAAAACACACATTTTTGCAGACAAACATCAATTTACTTATGCAAGCATCCACACAAAACCTGCTGAAACTCCACCTGGTGGTATTTATTTATGGTTTCACAGCCATTCTTGGAAAACTAATTACACTTGATGCGATACAGCTGGTATGGTATCGGATGCTGATTGCATTTTTGGCGCTGGGCTTAATACTGCATCTTACCGGACGGCGCATGCCGGTCACCTGGCCCACTTTTCTAAGATTGATCGGCATTGGTTTCGTAGTGGCTTTTCACTGGATCACATTTTTTCATGCCATCAAGATCAGCACCATTTCGGTGGCTCTGGGCTGTCTGGCATCCACTACTTTATTTACCAGTTTGCTGGAACCGGCAGTGGTACGGAGACCATTGGTATGGCTCGAAGTGATAACCGGTTTTTTCATTATTGCGGGACTTTATCTGATATTCAGGTTTGAACCCAATCATGTTACCGGTATTATAACAGCACTGGTTTCCGCTTTTTTAGCCGGACTTTTCACCGTTTTAAACAAACTAATGGTTGTAAAACACCGCCCTTTGGTCATCAGTTTCTATGAAATGGGTGGTGGATTTATCGGCATCACCCTTTATATGCTATTGAATGATACATTTGCAGGCGGCCTGCAGGTTCCGGTGATAAGTGACTGGTTTTACCTGGTTCTGCTCGGTGTCGTTTGCACAGCCTATGCATTTGCAGCAAGTGTAAAAGTGATGGATACCCTGTCGGCCTATACGGTTGTGCTAACCATTAACCTGGAGCCCATCTATGGCATCATTCTGGCATTCATATTTTTTGGAGAGTCTGAACTCATGTCTGGGGGGTTTTACCTTGGAACGGTACTCATTCTGGCAGCTGTTTTCCTTTTCCCGGTAGTTTCAAGAAAAATGACTTCGTCTAGAGGTTAGAAGTTAGATTGTTAGATGTTAGATGTTAGAAGGATAGATGCTATATGGCTAGATAATTAAATACCCTTGTTTCCGGCACACAGACAGAGATTGCTTCTCCCAATATCGTCCCTCATCGGGATCGCAATGACACCATCTCAC
>JBEPWN010000043.1:0-11712 GCA_041642395.1 Marinilabilia sp.
ACCTTAATAAAAATTTTTCCGGATCATACTTCGTTTTGAGTTTTAAGGAAGTCATGCTCCCTTCTGTGACGCGTTGGATGCGTTTTTTTAATGTTGTCCACGTATTATCGTCAGCCGGAGAATCATGATTTTCTTTGGTTGTTTTCTGAAATGTATCCCAGTCTTCATACCCCAGGAAAATGGCCAGCGTCTCCAGCGTATATTTTGACGGTTTGAAAGATCCGTTAACAATGCCAAAGAAGCGCTTAAGTGTGGTGCTGCTGACCGTTCGCCTGGTAGTTTTCAGAATTTGGTTAGAAAGCTCTGTACAGTCCCTTCCAAGGGTAATTTTTTTTCCTAATCTATTCTGGATCTCTTCCTTCAAAAGAGCTGTTGTCTCGTCTTTCATTTATTAATGGTTATAAAGCAGTAAAGCTATGAGTTTATTACTGCTATATTTAGGCTATAAGTTAATATAAAAATGAATAAATTCAAAATATTTTCAATATTAAATCATGCATGAGTTCATGATTTATTGCTTGATATACAAATAGTTTTATTCTTTCAGGAACAATAGGCCATTCATGATCCGGCTAAAATAATTTAATAAATAATTTTATTTTTTTTTAATAGTCATGTATGCGTAGCTTAAGGATCATAAACATTTATCTCTAATTATGCATTTATTGAATTATGTTTTTTAAAAATAGGCAAAAAAAATACAGTATTCTTAATGATTTTTCACCGGGCATTAAACTGCAGATCCTTGTTTTTCGATCACCTTCAAAGGGTTGTTTGTGTTCTTTTGTTTTTGTAAGGGATTAAGTGACCAGATATCAGGTTTGTATAAATTCCCTGATATGAGCGGTTCTTTGGGTGAAATAAATGCTTATTCTGATTCAGTATTTGAAAATGAACGAAATGAACAGATAAATGAACAAATATCCTATTGGAGAAAGATTGAAGTTGGGCTTAAATTATATGTTCATTTACAATAGGCCGTTGGTTTTTAAGTTAAGCTCTCAGCCCCTTATGAAATACTCTCAATAATCCCGGGGCGCTGCCTGGGCTGAATCAAATTAGCCTTTCAGGCTGTATTTACTGAGCCTGGCAATTTTATTTAATATTGTATTAAGCCGCAAAGTAGAATTACAATAGTCCGTTAAACTTTTACAAGAACCTTTTAATCAGCTGAATGCAGGCTTTCAATGTGATAAGATTCATCTTAAATCTTATTTCTAAAAATCTAACGGTCTATTGAGTATTAGTAAGAGCTTTTAATTAAAAAAACAACACTGAGAAATGAATTTTTCAAATTCTTCAATGGATTTTATGGGGCTATTGGCAAGTTCTAAAATCAGTTGCAGGTACCAGTATTCAATGAACAAAATGAATGAACAAAATGAATAAATGGTTCATTGATCTGTTGAGTTCAATAACCAGATTTATTGTTTTGGATTACTCCAGACGCAGATACCGGATATTTCCGTTAGCAAAATCGCTCCGGCGTGTTCTGCTGCTTGCAGGAAATTGAGTTGAAAGTTTCATATTCTACAGAATTAAACGGTAAAAAACTGAATGGATTATAATGGCAAGCAGCATATTTGAAATTTACAGGACTTCTGTTTAGAAGGAATAATATAAAGGACAGCTTGTCTCAAAGATTTAAAGATGAACACAATGAACAATTGAATGAATGGATAATCTATTGACTTCGGTAATTTCCGGACATACCTTGCAGGTAAATTAAAAACAAATTCAAAAACAATTAACTTAAAAAGAAAGGGATTCTAGATGACAATTAAAACGCATCAATTAAAATCCGAATTACTTTTCCCTTCTGATGGAAAGGGAAATCGAAACATTTTTAAATCAGCTCCATCATATTCATCACCCGCCCGGGGTGTGAATAAATCTTTTCGCTTTGTAGTTCCCTGGCAGGCTCCCTTGGGCGATACAACAAAGCATAAGACTTTTAGTAGTCGCGATTTCCAAAAACCTCCTATCTGCAATCATTATTTCTAAAGCACAGATATAAGGGTAACAAATCAATATTAAATCATCGTATTTTTTAACAATAGTCCGTTAAAGAAAGCTTAAACGCAGAGACACAAAGACGCAAAGCTTTTATTATTAAAGAGTTGCATTTGTTTGGTGTCGTTTTTCAAAGTATTAATTATCAGACGCGTGTAAAAGTTTAACGGAGTATTGTTTTAACTGATTGAATATAATCTGAATGAAAGTATTAATGTTCGGGTGGGAATTCCCACCCCATATTTCAGGAGGTTTGGGGACTGCTTGCTATGGTCTGACACGGGGATTGTCCCACATTCCGGATCTTGATGTTCTGTTTGTTGTGCCCAAAGCATATGGAGACGAAAACACGTCGGAAATGAGATTACTTGGCGCAAATGAGGTTCCTGTAAAGTACGGAAGAGAAGAGATGAGGGAATTTTTTGAAAAGCTCAGTTATATTGAAATAAACTCTCCTTTGGTTCCCTACAAAACTGCTGACGAATATAGGCAGCACGTAATAAATGAATTGGGATCAAAAACAGAATCACCTCAAATAAAAGAAGAAGGAAAAATAGAATTTTCCGGGAAATACGGGACAGACCTAATGAAGGAAATACGCAATTATGCTGTTGTGGCCGGTGCCATTGCCACTGAAAATACATTTGATGTGATCCATGCTCATGACTGGCTTACGTATCCTGCCGGAATTGCTGCAAAGGAAGCCAGTGGCAAACCTCTGGTTATACATGTACACGCCACCGATTTCGACCGTAGTGGCGGTAGTGTAAATCCTGCAGTTTTTGAAATTGAAAAAAAAGGAATGGATGCTGCCGACAGCATCATAGCAGTCAGTAATCTGACCCGCCACATTGTCATTGAAAAATATGGTGTTTCACCCGATAAGATTGTAACTGTTTACAATGCTGTTGAACCAGTAAGAAAGAAGGCGAAACCAACATATAAAAAAGGAGTGAACGAGAAGATTGTCACCTTTCTGGGACGCATCACAATGCAAAAAGGGCCGGAATATTTTATTGAGGCTGCCCACCGGGTACTTCAGAAGATGAACAATGTGAGGTTTGTAATGGCTGGCAGTGGAGACATGATGGAAAGAATGGTGCGAATGGCTGCACGATTAAATATCTCTGACCATTTTCATTTTACCGGCTTTTTGGAGGGGGATGACGTATTTGAGTTGCTTGCCATGAGTGATCTCTATATGATGCCGTCTGTTTCGGAACCATTTGGGATTGTGCCCCTGGAAGCCATGCAGAGTGATGTGCCGGTATTAATTTCAAATCAGACCGGGGTGGCCGAAATACTTACTTATGCCATGAAAGAAGATTATTGGAATGTGGATGATATGGCCGATGTAATATATGGCTTGCTTAATTACAATGGAATGTCTGATATGTTTGTGAGTAGGGGTAAAAAAGAAGTGAATGCCTTGAAATGGGAAAATTCTGCCCGTGAAGTAAAAACTGTTTATGACAAGACAGTTGCTGCTTGATAGTTAAAGCGAACTTACACCCTCGCTTTTTAAGTGCAATACGTCGCAAAACTTTTGTAAATACCTGTTATTCAATTGTTTAAAATTTAAAGATTGTTTCTGGTAAGTTGTAGATTATCAAGCCTGTAAGATTCTTCTTAAATCTTATATCTAAAAATCTAACGGTCTATTGTAAGTCTTAAAATAAAAAATAATAAAATAAAAATATCATATATGAAAACGCTTTGTTTCTATTTTCAGGTTCATCAGCCTTTTCGTTTTAAGCGTTACCGCTTTTTTGATATAGGTAGCGACCATTATTATTACGATGATTACAGCAATGAAAGTATTACCAACAAGGTGGCGGCACTGAGTTATTTGCCGGCCAATAAGTTGTTGTTGAAAATGTTAAAAAAATATGAGGGGCAGTTTAAGGTTACTTTCTCCATTTCAGGGCTGGCCATTGAGCAATTTAAGTTATATGCTCCCGAGGTGCTCGACAGTTTTCGTGCTCTTGCTGATACCGGCATGGTGGAGTTTTTGGCAGAAACTTATTCGCACTCACTTGTGGCTCTTAAAGATGAAGAGGAATTTCGAAATCAGGTGAAAGCCCATTCCGATTTGATGGAATCCACTTTTGGGGTACGTCCGAAAGTTTTTCGAAATACCGAACTCATTTATTCCGATAAGATTGGTAAAATGGTGGCCGATATGGGCTATCAAACCATCCTTGCCGAAGGCGCTTCACAAGTTTTGGGCTGGCATAGCCCTGATTTTGTTTACCATAACGCCGTCAATCCAATGTTGAATGTTTTGGTAAGAAATTATAAGCTGAGTGACGATATCGGATTCCGGTTCGGTGATCAGCAATGGCACGAATGGCCATTGACAGCGCGTAAATATGTAAAATGGATCCGGGAAATGGACCAAAGCGATGCGATCAATATATTTCTTGATTATGAAACGTTTGGAGAGCATCAGAATGAGGAGTCAGGGATATTTGATTTTCTGAAGAAACTCCCGGCTGAAGTGCTGAAACATCAGGGTATGAGCTTTGCCACTCCATCCGAAGTTGTAGCGCAATTTCCACCCCGATATCCTTTGAATGTGCCTCAACCAATATCCTGGGCTGATGAGGAAAGAGATCTTTCTGCCTGGCTGGGAAATGAAATGCAACAGGAGGCTTTTGAAAAACTTTACGCCCTGTTGCCACGCGTCAGACAATGTGGGGACAGAAAAATGCTTAAAGACTGGCAATATCTTCAGTGTAGCGACCATTTTTATTATATGTGCACCAAATTCTTTAGTGATGGCAGTGTGCATGCCTACTTCAGTCCTTACAAATCACCTTATGAAGCATTCATTAATTACATGAATATCCTTAATGATTTTTGTGTGAGACTGGATACGGTGGTTCCGGCTATAGATCCTGCAAAATCATTTGGCAATTTGATTGGCATCCTTAGCGATGGAGAATTGGAAATGAAGAAGGTTGAAAAAGAGGTGAAAAGACTCAGAAAAATGTTTTTTGCCCCGGCTGAAGTAAATGGCAAAGAAATAAAAGAAAAAGCAGTTGCCTGGAATTATAATATGCAGTGACAGTTCTTTCCTTACCCTATGAATATATGTGTCTTATATGCTTTTTACGTGGACTCCGGCACATCTTTAAAAACCAAAAAAATACACATGAATGCAACCACACATTTTTTTCCGGTTGAAGCAGATGGAAATGCCGTAAAACGAACTTTGGAAGGTCTGAAATACGTTTCAAATTTACGGATGCTGACCAATCTCTCAACCAAATGCATTAACCTCTCTGCAGACAATGCAAAGACGGAAATCAATCAGGCATTACAGGAATTTGCGCTGAATATATCGGCCGATCGTGCTTACCTGCGATATTACGATTTCACAAATAATACCATGCGCAATTCTTATGAATGGTGCCGAAATGGATGTAAATCTCATCCTGATGTAATGCAGGACATTCCCATATCTGATCACCGGTATTGGGCTGATAAGCATCAAAACGGTGATCCTGTGCTGGTGGACAATGTTTCTTCACTTTCGCCGGGAGCATTGAGAAATATGCTTGTGCAGGAAGATACCAGGAGCCATATATCCATACCGATGATGCATGAAGATAGATGTCTGGGTTTTGTTGGTTTTGATTGGATGACACTGCACCACCACTTTTCAGGCAGTGAGCAGGATTTTATGCAGCAATTTGCCGGGATACTCACCAATTTATCTCTGCGCATTAAATATGAGGAGGAGCTGAAAGCTGCTAAAGAAAAAGCAGAGGAAAGCAGCCGTTTAAAGTCTGCCTTTCTGGCATCAATCAGCCATGAACTGCGCACTCCTCTCAATGCTGTGATAGGATACAGCTCTATCATTAAAAATATGGCCGCAGATGATACTTTGCGTGAGTATAGCGACATTATTTGCAAAAATGGTGACGGGCTGATTACGATCATTGATGATATCCTTGATATTGCAATGTCTGAACACAGAAACATCAACCTGAAATTGGGAAATATTCAAATGCAGGAATTATTTCAAAATTTTGAATTTCAACTGGATGAAATCCTTAATAAATCTGAAAAAAATGACCGCATCAGGTTGCTATTTTCCATTGATGACCATTTGAGGGAACAAAGCATTATATCAGATAAGAGTAAGATAAATCAGATAATGGCTAATCTGTTCAAAAATGCGGTCCGGTTTACCGATGAGGGTGAGATTGTGGTCGGCTGCCAAAAATCCGGCGACGAACAGTTGAGTTTTTTTGTGAAGGACTCTGGAATAGGTATTCCTGAAGAAGAGTTGGATTACATTTTTGATTTTTTCCGGCAGGGTGATGGTTCTCCATCATACAAATCGGGCGGCATTGGGGTAGGACTGGCCATCTCCAACCGGCTAACTGTTGCGATGGGAGGGGAGCTTTCGGTTGAATCAGGTCCTTCCAATGGATCCGTATTTACACTCAAAATCCCGATGAACATTTCTGAAGTATGATAAAAATCAGCATAGACGTAGTGAACAAAAAAAAGAGTTAACAATTTATTTTATAGGATATAAAAACTTACATGTCAGGCTTATGAGAAGTTGAAACGGACATGCCGACAATTAGTAAGATACAGAAAATAAGAATATAATCTGAAAATATTCAATTTATTTTTAATTAATCAAATAAATTAGTGTTATGAGACAATTAAAAATTACCCAACTGGTTACCAACCTTGATTCGCCTTCATTGAGTAAATATCTTTATGAAATATCCAAAATCCCACGGATCACTGCTGAGGAAGAGGTTGTTCTTGCAAAAAAGATCAGGGATGGAGACGGTGAGGCTTTAGAGCGTCTGGTTAATTCCAATCTTCGGTTCGTAATTTCGGTGGCCAAACAATATCAAAACAAAGGGCTCGGACTTTCGGATCTGATCAGTGAAGGTAATTTGGGCCTTATTAAAGCTGCTCAGCGATTTGATGAAACACGCGGCTTTAAATTCATATCTTATGCTGTATGGTGGATCCGACAGTCCATGATGCAGGCCCTGGACGAGCAGTCACGTATTGTGCGATTGCCTTTCAATAAAATAGGAAACGCAAGTAAGGTACATAAGGCTTTTGTTAAACTTGAGCAGGAATTTCAAAGGGAACCCACCTTTGAAGAAATTGCCGAGATTTTGGAAATGGAACCAAAGGATGTTACCGAAGCATTGAAGGCTTCAAACTATAATAAGTCGGTTTCCCTGGATGCACCTGTGAATCCGGATGAAAATGTTAAACGGAGTGATAAGATTTTTGCTGCGGAATCAGATAATCCCGATTCAGATCTTTTTGATAAATCTCTTCACCAGGAAATATGGCGCTCTCTTTCCTGTCTTCCAAAACGCGAGGCCAAAATCATTACGCTTTATTTTGGATTAAATGGTGGTCCGGGATATTCGCTCGAAGAACTGGGCAGTCAACTGAATCTTACCCGTGAGAGGGTTCGTCAAATTAAGGAGCAGGCACTGCAGAAACTAAAAAGGCCGCACCTTAAAAACGCGTTGTATTCTGCCTGAGACATTCCTCTCTTGTGTCAATTGTGTAAATTTTAATTTTACTACGGTATTTCGATATTTTTTAAAGTGGTAAATAAAGCCCGGGGTTTTGCTCCGGGCTTTGTTGTGTTACATGTTATTGTTTCCGGCCGAATGGTGTTTTAAGAAAATTGGCTTTGTTGTTTAATCACATGGTCGGATATAAAAACCGGTTGCCAATATAAAAATCGGCCAGACCTTTTATGTTTTTTTGGCGATGCTCAAGTCAATAAATAAAGGCTGCTGACTTTTTCGGCAAATCCTATCGCTGTATCAAAAGCAAAAATAGTAACTATCTTGTCTCATATTCGTTTAATCATCAGTCGTACTAAATCCGGGTTATGGAGTTATGCCGCCAGTTAAACCTCAATTCCCGCTCATCGTCATCAGGTCAAACATCCTGAAATCCTCCCTTGGAGGTTTAAGGGCCATTTATTAGATTTATGCTGCAACCTCTTATTTTAAATTCTGCCTTGCTCGTCGTGCTTTCGGTGTTTTATGAATTTCTTGTGCGTTATAAATTTTCCCATCCAAAAATCACAGAACCAGTTATGGGCCTGATGTTTGGTCTTTTGGCCATTGTGGGAATGAATTTGCCTTTTCTTTATGCTGAAGGAATTTTTTTTGATGGTCGTTCCATCGTTTTATCTTTGGCAGGATTGTTTGGTGGTGGTATTGTTGCTGTAGTATCTGCTATTATTGCTTCAATTTATCGCATTTGGATAGGTGGAGCAGGTATGGCGGTTGGAGTTGCTACAATAGTGCTCGCCGCCTTGCTTGGTGTCATCATACGTAAAGGAGTGGCACGCAAATGGAAGATTCCGGGTTTCAAACATTTACTTTTTACTGCAATAGGCGCACATGTTCTTATGCTGCTCAGCCAGTTGCTTTTGCCATTGCCCTATGGAATTGAGGTTGTTGCTGCAATTGGTCCGGTGGTGATAATCCTTTTTCCGGCTGTTACGATGCTTATTGGTGCCTTAATGATATTAGCTGAAAAACGGATTGTGGCTGAAGCTGAAATCCGGGAGAGAGAAGTGCTTTATCGCACCACCCTTTACAGCATTGGCGATGCAGTGATATTGACCGATGAGCAACGACGGGTCAAAAAGATGAATCCCGTCGCCGTTCTGATGACAGGCTGGAGTGAAGAAGAAGCAGTTGGAGAGCCCATAAAAAACGTATTCAGGATTATCAACGAACAAACACGTGCGGAAGTTGAAAGTCCGGTGGATAAGGTAATAGAGAATGGAATTGTAGTGGGGCTGGCCAACCATACATTGCTTATTTCACGCGATGGTCGTGAAATTCCCATCGCTGACAGCGGAGCACCGGTTATTGATGATGCAGGGAATGTCACCGGGGTTGTTCTGGTTTTTCAGGATCAGTCACTTGAAAGGGTTCAGCAAAGGAAACTGGAGGAGAGCCGTCTGAAATATCAGAAGTTAATTGAAACCACCCATGCCATTGCCTGGGAATATGATATTGGTTTGGACAGGTGGACTTACCTGTCTCCGCAGGTCACCCGTAAACTTGGGTGGAAGCCTGAAGAATGGATCAGTCTTGAGTTCTGGAAGAATAACATTCATCCCGAAGACAGGGAAAGGGCATTCATGTATTTTATGTCCGGAACTGAAAAATATGATGATCATGAGTTGGAGTACCGGTTCCGGACCAAAGACGGACAATACATCTGGATGCAGGATGAGGTGAGTGTCGAGGCGGACAAAGGACGTCCTGCGAGGTTGCGGGGACTAATGGTCGACATTGATGCACGAAAACGAACCGAACTGGCCCTTCAGGAAAGTGAAGAACAATTCAGAAAGTTGTTTGAGGACCACTCGGCAGTAAAACTTCTGATTGATCCGGATGACGGAAAAATTGTCAATGCCAACAAAGCAGCAGAGCAGTTTTATGGATGGTCGCGCGAAGAGTTGATGAAGATGAATATTGACCAGATCAACAGATTGCCATCCCACCGGATAAAAGAAGAGATTGAAAAAGTAAGTCGCGGGGAACTTAATCGTTTTGAGTTTAAGCACCAGCGTGCTGATGGGTTTATTTACAATGTGGAGATTTTTGCAAGCCGGATAAATATAAAGGGGAAGTCCTATTTGCATAGTATTGTGCATGATGTTTCTGAAAGAAGAAAAGTAGAAGACCGGGTAAAACTGCTGAGTAAATCTGTTGAGCAAAGCCCGGCTGCCATTTTAATTACCGATTCGGAGGAACAGATTATTTATGTAAATCCTATTTATTGCAGTTTGACAGGATATTCCCAGGAAGAGATGCTTGGTCAGTCACCATGGATTTTAAACCGTGCCAATCATGTTGATCCCGGTATCTTTGAAAATATCCGCAAGAAATTGCGGGCACATGAAGACTGGAATGGAGAATTTCTGAATACACGCAAAAACGGTGAATCTTTTTGGGAGTACAATCTGATATCTCCCCTTGTTGACGATTCAGGCAGGATTACCAATTATATTATCATAAAACAGGATGTCAGCATACAAAAGAAACTTGTCAGTGATCTTGAAGAAGCCAGGAATAGAGCCGAGGAAAACCAAAGGTTGAAAAGTGCATTTTTGGCCAATATGAGTCATGAAATCCGTACTCCGCTTAACGGGATCATGGGCTTTACGGAATTACTTACCGGCGATCCGGATTTACCTGATGATCAAAAGGCCGAGTATGGGTCCATCATCCATAAAAGTGCAGAAGGGCTGTTACGTATCATCAATGATGTTCTTGACATCTCCAGTCTTGAATCGGAACAGATAAAGGTTGAGTCCAATCTCTTTGTGGTTAATGATACCCTCCGGTCTTTATATGGATTATTTGAGAAAAAAATGGAAGACAGCGGCAAAAAAGATATTGCCCTTACACTTAAGATTCCCGATTTCCCAGTTGAAATAAAGGCCGATGAAAACCGACTGAACCAGATAATAATCAATTTGCTTGATAATGCCCTGAAATTTACCAGTTCGGGTGAGGTCTCATTTGGCATTTCAAAAATTGAAGATGGCAAAGTTGAATTTATGGTGTCCGATACGGGAATCGGTATTGATCCTCAAAAAGGGGATGTGATATTTGACCGTTTCAGTCAGGCCGATGAGAGTATTTCCAAAAAATACGGGGGGAATGGGCTTGGACTTACCATTGTCAAAAAGCTGACTGAAATGATGGGTGATGGTGTTTCCATGGAGTCAAAACCAGGTGAGGGAAGTGTATTCCGATTCAATTTGCCTGGCACCGGCAATTAGTAAATTGAACTTTCAGAAATTATTGCTAAACCTTTTTTTCAATAGTCCGTTAACCTTTTGCAAATGCCTGGCAAAGAGCCATTTGTATTTCGACTGGTTTTAGTAGGAACTCTCTGATAATAAAAACTTTGTGTCATGGCGTCTCTGCGTTCAGGCTTTTTTTAACGAACTATTGTTTTTTAAAAGACGGGTTAAAAAGACAATAGTCCGTTAAATTTTTGGAATGACTTGAGATTAAATTGTTTAAAACCTGTGGGTTGTGTGTGTCAATAAACAGATTATTAGCATTATACGATTCAGCTTAAATCTTGTATCTAATCCCGACGGGTCGGGACTAACAGTCTATTGAAAGAGATATATGCTAAAAGATAGCTTCAACAAGAATAAATTCGACAAAGAGTGGCTCATGGCCATTCGTCTTTCCGCGGTTTTCCTGGTTATTGGTTGTTTGTGGATTCTTTTCAGCGACCGGCTGGTACTTCATTTATTTGATGATCCCCTGATGCGGGCACGTCTTCAATTGTGGAAGGGTTGGTTTTTTGTAGTTGCAGTATCTTTTTTGTTGCTGTTTTTAATAAAGGGATATCTTTCCAGAAACCGGGAATTAACTAAATCTTTGGATAAGAGTGAGGAGCGCTTTCGTTCTATCATTGAAAAATCTGTGTCAGGCATTTGTGTTACCAACCGGGAAGGGATTTTTGAATATGTGAACCCTGCTTATTGCCGTATTTACGGATATAAATCATCTGAGTTGGTTGGGGGCTCCATTGCTATTTTGCTTGAGGAAGAAAAACAACAGAATGCCCTTGAACTTCATAGTAAATTATTTGAAAACAACGAAAAGGGAAAAGGCATCTGGGATGTTGTTGATAAAT
>JBEPWN010000044.1:0-11625 GCA_041642395.1 Marinilabilia sp.
CGCTGAAGCTACGGATTCTGAGAGACACAAAGACGCAAAGTTTTTATTATCAAAGAGTTGAAGTAATTCATTGTTATTTTTCAAACCATTTATTATTAGGCACTTGCAAAAGTTTAACGGAGTATTGAAGTAAGGAATGGGATAAAAATATTATCTCCATCTGTTACATTATTTTCTAAAGGTTTTTATGGTCTGCTTGCAATTGTTTATGTTTTGTGCATCTCTGTGTTCAGATAAACAAATTTAATTAAATATTTCTAAACGGACATTTTATTTCCCGGGCTATGTCTCTGCATGTTCATTTTTAAAAATCACCTTTTAACCGGAAAAAAAACCGTAAAAACAGTTCCGTTACCGGCATTTGCAGAAAAAGTTATATCACCCTCATGCAAACGCATAAATTCTCTTGCCAGAGGCAGGCCCAATCCTGTTCCACGTATACTACCAACATTGGAGCCACGGTGAAAATAATCAAAAACACCGCTGGCATCTTCATCAGGAATACCAATACCCTGATCACTTATGGTGAACACAACATTACCGTCTTCCTGGTATAAATTCACTGCAATTCCTGATTCCTGACCGGAATATTTCAAAGCATTACTCAAAAGATTGGAAATTACCTGTTTCATCATTTGCCGGTCAAAAAGACATTCAATCCGGGGAACCTGTGAATTAAAAGTTATTGATTTTGATTTATCCTGCCGGCAAATTGTCAACAGCGCTTTCTTAAAAAACTCAGCAAAATCATCTCTCTGGGCCTTGAGATTCATTTGTCCTGACTCAATTTGAGACAGATCCAGCACCTTTTCCATTACATTTTTCAGGAATTCCACATTCGACTTTATCCTGCCAATCCGCTGGTGAATTTCCACATCCGACATTCGGGAAATATAAGCATCCAGAGAGTCGGCGGCCATCAAAATTGTGGAGAGAGGCGTTCTAAATTCATGAGAGGCCATTGCTACAAAACGTGACTTAAGTTCATTTTGCAATTTGAGTTCAGCCTCTGCCCTTTTCCGAAGAGAAATATCCATTGCGACACATACGTAACGAATGGTGGAGCCATCTGATGTTTTAACAGGAGTTTTTGAGAGTAACACCGGAATTTGTATCCCTGATTTAGAAATATACCTGACTTCTTCATTTATCAACGGATCTTCTTCATTCAAAGACATAATGGCTTCAAAAGATGAATGAAAAGTTCGGCCTGCTTTTTTCTCTGCAAGTTTCACTGATTCTTCGACTACTTCCGGGGCATAAAGCTTCACCATCGACATACGTCCAATAACATCTTTGGCCTTGTAACCAAGAACCTTCTCAGCCATGGGATTAAAACTTTCAATGATGCCATCAGCACCGGTTGATATAAGCAAAGCCCCGGAAGCCTCATTAATGGCCTTGTTAATATTAATGAGCTCCATGTTTTCCCTGCTCCTCCTTTCCACCAGTTTTTCCAGATTGTTATTGTAATCATGAATCTGCTGATTCAAATGCTCCAGACGCAATTCATTTGTCTTATGGTCGTGCACATCATTTGCGATAATCATGACTTTCGACCCAAACCCACTCTCTTTTAATAACGGTTGAATTCTAACATCATACCATCTTTCAACCGACTTGTAATAAAAATAATATTCCTTTTTAACAGAATTATCTGTAATAATGACTTCCTGCACATCCTGTAAGACACGGTTAGCGAAGTCATCATCAAATAATTCATGCAAATTGCTGCCTGTCAACCTCTCTTCTGATTCTTCAAAATCGCGACATGCAGCATGATTCACATAATGCAATACTCCGGATTCATCGATTACCAGAATGGCATTATCAGTGCTTTCCATCAGCAGCCGGTATTTTTCTTCACTTTTTCTCAGGCGATCAATTGATTGGATATTGTTGAAATGTCCGGCAAAAATTTCGGCCATCACCCGAAGTATGACAATATCCGAATCGATCCATTCTTTTTTGGAACGGACAGAATCAAAACCAAGAAATCCGATAACAACATTGGCATAAAAGACAGGTATCACCAATAAGGACTGAATGGACTGCTCACCTAAAACTTTTCGTTCGGCGTCAGCATAATGGGGCAAGTCTTCCAAGCTTCCAATTTGTATGATCTCATTATTAAAGATCTTATCTGTCCACCATGGAAAATCCTGGTTGGGAAATTCCTGAAGATTTTCCAATTCAGAAGAAATCCCGGCAGCGCACCACTCATGAGTACATGACGACATACTCTTGTCATGATCATACAGGAAAAAATAACACCGGTCAACACCGGTAAATTCGCCAACAGACGCAAGAGAAGAATTGATCAGTTCATCGGTATTCTCAATCATACCGTTAACGAACAGTCTGCTGATAAAAGCAATCAAATGCTCCAATTTGTTTTTTTCTTCCTGCTGCTCTTTTTCCTTCCTGTAATTGGCAACGATAGTCCGGAGCCTTGCGTTCTCCTGCTCAAGATGTTCACGTTTCATGGTCATATTTCCGAACTACATTGTGTATTGGTAGCCAAAATCTCTGAGATTTTATTGCATGAGGGCAAAACAATGGAAACTTTTGTTCCTCTGCCTGGAACACTAAAAATATTGACAGCCCCGTAGTTGATTTCTGCAATTCGCCGGGCCAGATACAATCCAAGTCCAACACCCTGACTGCTATTGTTACCGGCATTAAACTGATGAAATGCATCAATGCGTTTTATAGTGCCTTCAGGAAAACCAATGCCATGATCATTAATATATATATGAAAATCATAACCTTTTATTTCAGCAATAACTTCAACTTTTGTTCCAATAGAAGAAAACTTAAAAGCATTGTCAATAATTTCCCTGATGGCAAATATGAAGTATACCTCAGTTAATTTTAATTTGCAATCGGCAATTTCTAAAATTAAATCATCCAATCGATTATGTTCTTGTGCCACTTCATCTGCAATCTTAGAAATCAATTTTTTTGCATCTTCTATCTCATCATAATAAAAGGGCTGATCATGAGAAATAATATCAATGTATGTGAGATATTTTTGAGAAATACGAAACAAACTAACCCCGCTCTTAAAAATATGATCTGCCATTTCGGAAATGTCCTCCAGGGAATAATTACCGGCATCTTCCTGTATAATTTTACTAAACCCCAGAATGGCATTCAAGGGCGTGCGAAATTCATGCGGTAAAGATCGAACAACCTGTTCTTTTAATCCATTAACCGAAGTTCTAACTGCCCGGAATTTGTTTAAACGGGTATTAATAGAATTCAATAGTTCCTTCCTGGTAAAGGGTTTAATCAAATAATCATCGGCACCCATATCCATACCGAGACGTAAATTCACCCGTTCCGTCCTCGCAGTAATAAAAATGAAAGGAATCATGCATAATTTATCATCACTGCGTAATTCGTTAAGAACTTCAAAACCATTGGTTTGAGGCATGATGATATCACAAAGAATTACATCAGGATTATTTCTGCCGGCTATGTCCAATCCATCTATACCGTTAGCAGCCTTTAAGACTTCATATCCTTCAAAAATAAGAATATCACTGATTTCATCCAGAAGTTCCTGCTCATCTTCAATTACTAAAATACATTCCATTTAATTAAAAGCATTAATTATTATTAAGCTCTATCAGCGGCTTTCTTTTCTGACATCTAACCTGGACAATTCATAAATTATCTATTACGATGTTCAACTACCGGCTAAATAAAGTCGTCCTCAATAAAATTGACTTGAAAATAATTCATTATCCCCTTCATCAATTTCATTTGCGGTTGCCTTTATTTATTGGCATTTGAACATCTCATGACGAAAACTTATGAATAGACCAGGCTAAACGCTTAACGAAATATTGTTCAAATAAATACAGAAAAATATCGATGCACACTTCAAAAAACAAGATAAAAGGGAGTTGTTGATGCAACCACTTCTCTTTTATCCTGCATATAAGTTATAATTAAGTCTTTTTGTTCAAAAAAACATGTTATTTCATGAACACAAACTAAAATTTTTCATAATCGGCATCCACATTTGCATCCACGTCCATTTTAAGATCAATGCCATTTCCATTTTTATTCTTTTTTTCCACCGGCTCAACATTTATATAGTTTGGTTTTGCCATAGCGGTTGGATTATATTGCTTGGATGGTTCATTTTGTCCTTTGTTTGAAAGTTTGCGTGAATTCCGGTCTACTACAAAAAATGAGATCACATCCTTGGTTTGTTCTGCCTGGCCGGAAAGCTCTTCCGAACTACTGGCCATCTCCTCAGATGCAGCAGCATTTTGCTGAATGACGGTATTCAATTGCTGAACCGCGCTGTTAACCTGATCGGCACCACTATTTTGCTCCATACTGGCAGCAGCGATTTCCTGCACCAGCCTGGCAGTTTTCTCAATTTCAGGCACAATTTGAGATAACTGCTCGCTGGCCTCGTCCGACAATTTTATACCTTTTTCGGAAAGGCCATCAATCTCTTCAGCTGCCAGCTGACTTCGCTCCGCAAGTTTACGCACCTCCTCTGCCACCACGGCAAAGCCTTTTCCATGCTCTCCCGCACGGGCAGCTTCAACTGCAGCATTAAGGGCAAGCATATTGGTCTGATAAGCAATATCGCCAATAATTGAAATTTTAGAGGCAATCTCCTTCATGGATTTAACAGCAATATCCGTACTTGAGGCCCCTCTTTTAACTGCTTCGGCAGCCTGAGTTGCAATCTTTTCGGTTTGCAAAGCATTGTCCGTATTTTGCTGAACGTTAGCCACCATTTGCTCCATGGATGAGGATACTTCTTCTGCTGATGAAGCCTGTTCACTTGCTCCCTGCGACATTTCCTGCGAAGTGCCGCTGATCTGCAAACTTGCAGATGCAATATTATTGGTACTCCCCAGTATGTCGCCAATGATATTACGAAGCTTTTCAGTCATTTGCTGCAAAGCCCGGGATAACTGTCCAACCTCATCCTTTTGCGCTAACAAATCATCATCTACATCCGATGACAAATCACCTGCGGTTATCTTTTCGGCGAAATTAACTCCTCTGTTGATGCCTGAGGTGATTGCGCGGGTTATAAGAATGCTCAAAAACGCCGCAATTCCAAGTCCCAATAAAACCGTGACAAGGATCAGAATATTACTGGAGGATATGACAGACGCACCTGAAGCGACACTTTCCCTGGCTTCCCGTATGTTAATAGTGTTCAGCTGCCCGATAAGATTTCTTACCTCATTGTGTTTTATCTGTCCTTCATTTATGAGCAGTTCCTGCATCTGGTTAGTAAGTTTTACAGCCTCTTCCACCTCACCGTTGATGATTTCGAATTGCCTTTGTACTTTTTCAGCTGCGGGTATTATTTGTTGAATGTAAACATTCTGAGCTGCAGCACTGTTTTCCTGATGAAGATGACTCATTAATACGCCAACTGACTTATGAAATTGAACATGCGGCTCATGCAGCCCGGACAATGCGGTATTCAGCACGCTGTTTTGGGTGCGAAATGAAGACATCCATCCACCCAGACTGCAATCACGGTGGTTGTCGTCACCATCAAAAGGGATACCTGAAAAAAGAGCATCAGTAACTCGCAGCATGGTAGCAAAATGATCTTTTTCATATTGCTGCATGTCTTTAAGCATCTTCATTGGATAAGCAATATCCATCTCCATTGTCTCATCCAGTAAATTCTGAAAACGCTCATTAGATTCACGTAGTTCGTCCATACTTTCTTCAAATTGCCCGTAAACCATCTCCGTTTCACTGCTCATCGGAATAGCAGTGAAATTTTCCATTGCTCTACCATATCGCTGACGACCCGCTTCGATCAGTTTAAGTTCTCTCTTCTTTTCTTCATCAGAAAGATTTTGATTAAGAAGAGTACGAAAAGCAACCATGACATTCTCCAACCCCAACTCTATTTCACCCATTTGTACCACTGAAGGCATTTCTTCATCGGCCACCTTGTAAAAATCTGAAGAAACATTACGCAGTGCAACAAATCCAACGATGCCGACAACCAGAGCAACAATGCCGATCAGGGAAAAACCGGTGATTATTTTCTGGCCTATTTTGAAATTTTTAAAATTCATGATTTTTATATCTTTTAATAATTAAAACTATTGATTATAAAGTTGTGGTTTGGGTCTGACTGTCAAGAATCTGATCTCTGGCCTTGCTGATATCACGAATGTCGAGCTGCTCATCAACACTGAATACAGCATCCATGTCCAACACAATAAAAAACTTATCATTCACCCGGGCCATGCCTGATATGAACTCCGATTTGTACCGGTCGCCAATACTTGGAGGAGGCAAAAGATCTTCATCATCAATTTTTTCGACTGCCTTGACAGCATCAACCAAAAGACCGGTTTTAACCATGTCTTCACCAATCTTAACATCAATGACAAGAATGCTGGTACCTTTGGTTTGTTCAACAGGCGTCATGCCAAATTTTACTCTGCTGTCAATGACAGGCAAAACAGTTCCCCTGAGATTGATAACACCTTTCATATAATCAGGAGTTTTTGGAACCTCAGTGATCCTGGAAACCTCCATGATCTTATGTACCCGGTCCACATGGATTACAAAAAACTCTTCACCCAGTCTGAACGATAGGTATGAGTTTGCTTTTTTGTCATCATTTTCACTCATAGACAATTCATTTAATAATTTAATACAAGGATATTTTTCAAATGATCAATTGGAAAAAAAATGGTTAATATCGAGTACCAGCCCAATGGAGCCATCTCCCATAATGGTGGCGGCCGACACCATTTTTTGATACTGATAATGCGTTCCGAGGGGTTTTAAAACGGCCTGAATATTGCCAATAACTTTATCAACAGACAGAGCCAGGTATTTGCCTGACTGTACAACGACTACCATCTCTACATTAGGGGGATGAGCATTTTCCAGCCCAATCGCTTTACGTAGATCAACAAAAGGCACCTGCTGACCATTCAGTGTGGCAACATCGAGAAAAGCATCCTGCAACCGGGATGAATCAACTGAAAATATACGATCAACAACCGACAAGGGAACAACATATTTGGTGTCTTCTATGCTGACCAAAAGACCGTCAATAATTGAAAGAACCATAGGAATTGTGATGATGACGGTAGTTCCAACGCCTAAAGCTGAGTGAATTGAAGTCTCACCCCTGATGGCTTCAATATTACGTTTCACGACATCCATTCCTACTCCCCGCCCCGACATTTCAGTGACATCATTGTTGGTCGAAAAACCAGGCAAAAACACAAGTTCAAGAAGTTCCTGTTCAGACATAGACGCCGAAGGTGAAATAAGCCCTTTCTCAACAGCTTTATGACGAAGACGCTCAAGGTCAATGCCTGCACCATCGTCGGTTATCTGAAAAACAATATTAACCCCGGAATATTCGGCTTTAATAATGATTTTCCCGGTTTTAGATTTTCCGGACAAAACCCGTGTATCCGGATCTTCAATGCCATGATCAATGGCATTGCGAAGAATATGCATCAAGGGATCTGCAAGACCATCGATCATTGATTTATCCAGTTCCGTGTCTGCACCGCTGACTGAAAAATCGATCTCTTTGTTCAGTCGACGGCTTAAATCGCGCACCAAACGCTGGAACCGGGTCATCAAGGACTCAACAGGAACAAGGCTCAGATTAAAAGTGCTGTCACGCAACAAAGTGGTAATTTTCTGCACATTGTCCGAAACCATTTTCAATTCAGGAATAGGATGTTGGGTTGATATAAGATTTAGTCGCTCCTGGGTAATGACCATTTCCGATACCAAATCCATTAGCTGGTCAACTTTTTCGAATGCCACACGAATACTTTTGGTGGCACGACCATTGGAAATTACTTCTGTTAAAGAAGGATCCGGACCATTATTATCAGACGCTGAGTTAAAAAGTTGTTGAGATTTTTTTGGGGATGCAAAACCGTTCAGAATTGATATCTCAACCGGATCCTGATCTTTTTTAATTTTATGTAGATGTGATAAAAAATTATCATTTCCCATCAGATTTTCTCTTGCAATGTGATGGAAAAAAATCTCTGATTCTCCTTCCACAAACAAGAACACATCCTTAATATCATTTTGTGCTTCCTCTGTGGAAAGAAATAAATCCCAATGGAAATAAGTATCTTCAGGCTGAAATGAATCGAAAGCAGGTACTGAGGAGCCTCGTGGAATTGCAAATAGCGAACCCAGATTTTTCAATTCATCCAGCAGATATAAAAGATTAATTCCATTGGCAAGTACATTTTTTCCGGGCCGGAAATAAATATACCACGTGTTCATTCCATTATCGACAATTGGTTCCTTTTTTACAGGAGTGAAGTTTTCCGCATTATCAGTTTCTGAAATCACATCGGTAATTTCTTTAATAATTTCCCGGGAAATGTCCAGCAATGAAGACAGACCGGATCCGCTTTCGAGCAACATTGAGCGCATTAAATCAACCGAACGAAAAGTTACAGACAATATACCTGAGGATAGTTTTATAGAGCCGGAACGAACCAACTCATACATATTTTCCAAATGATGCGCAAAATCACTGAGTTGCTCAAATCCGAACATCGCCCCACCTCCTTTTAGGGAATGCATGATCCGGAATACTTTTTCCAACAATTCATTATCACCGGACGAACGCTCAAGGAGCATTAATGTCTGCTCCAGATCTTCAATATTATCAAGTGCCTCTTCAACAAATTTCGACTGGAATTTTTCCAATGAAGATATCATATATGTTACATTTTTCTTTCAGATCTCTTTAACGACATGCTGAAAAAAGGGATACAAAATGATGTGGACACCTTGTGGACAGTAGTTATTTTGTGTAATATTATTTCACAATATTCCGTTAATATTTTACAAATTGTTAATAATAAAGCACTTGTAAAACACAAAAGCTATAATTTAAAACAGCGTGTTATCATTAGAGATTGCTTCTGGCATAGCCGCACAATGACAGACCTTTCAAGGACGTAGAAGAGTTTTTATTTACAGTCAAAAGCCAAATGATCTGATGTATTTTGGAAAATCATCCTGAACTGTCAGCCCCAGCTTTTTCTTTAGCCTGTAACGGCTCTTACGGACACTACCTTCGGACACACTCAACAGTCCGGCAATTTGATTGGTTTCCAACTTTAAAAAAGTAGCAGCAAGAAATGTTTGCTCATATCTGGTGAGATTGGAATGCCTTTCCATTATTTTGGGAAGTACTGCCGGAAAACGCTTTGAAAACTCTAACAAAAAGAGGGTCAGATTATCCCACAAAAAATTAGGTGAACCAATTCTTTTTTCAAGTTGCATTAGAAGTTCTTTCTGCTCAGACGAACAATTTGAACGCAGTTCTTTGTAAATATTGGTACGTATATCTTTAACAACATTATTGGTTTCTATCACCTTCATCATTTCAGTCATCAAATTTGAATCTTCCTGACAATCGATACCGTAAGGATCAGGCAATAATTCATCAGGTGCTACAGAAGAAATAAATTCACTTCGATCCCCGAATCCCTGAAGTCGATCATGTAAATTTTTCTCAATGGCTTCAACCCTTAGTTTAATAATGTTTTCAGTCCTATTTACATATTGTAGCCGCACTGAAATGGTCCGCAATAATTCCTCGCGCGTAAAAGGTTTGGTCAGATAATCATCCGCTCCCAGTTCCATCCCCTTACGCAAACTTTGCCTGTCACCTAAAGCAGTAACAAATATAAAAGGCGTAATGTCTCTGGAATTTAAATCAAACAGTTGTTGGAAAACTTCATACCCATTCATGTCGGGCATCATAACATCGCACAAGATCAAATCGGGATTTATAACAAAAGCTTTCCTCACTCCATTACTGCCATCATTTGCACAGACCACATCAAACCCTTCAAAAGACAGCAATTCCGAAATTTCCTGACGCAGTTCATCATCATCCTCAATAATCAGAATTCGCTTCATTATGTGAATAAATATTTCTTTTGCTCATTACAATCTGTATAATTCATAAATAATCCATTACGATGTCCAACTATCGACGAAATACAATCGTCCAAAAAAACTTGAATTGAAAATAATTTATTTCTTACTTCTCTAATTTTATCTTCGGTCGCTTGTATTTCTTAATATTTGAATATATCATTCGTTAACTTTATGAATTAATCAAATAAAAAAGCATAAATACAAACCAATCTATATTTTTTTTTACTGATCCATCCTTTATTTTACAACACCTATTGTTTAACAACAAACCACTAAGTTTAAACAAACGTATACCCTATATGTATTAATTGAGTTTCATTAAAAATTATCAAATTTTCGTAATTTTGAATACACATACATCATAAAATCCGATGATTTCGAACAAACTCAAAAGCTTCCATTTCCAAAGGAATTTTTTCGTAACAACCACCCGCCAGGTATCCTTTACCATATTCGCAGGCGAACCGGCGTTCGCTTCCAAGGCGTCGCACCTGGTCAACATGAACCAGTTCGTGCATTAACAAATGCAGTCCTTTGTACGTGTTTTCAACTTCATTTACGCCAAAGTAGATGGTCACCCCAAATGTCATTGCCCTGACGCGGGTATTCTTTGGAATCCAGTTGGCCGGCAAAGTGCACCCGGTACGAATTTGCACATGATTCATTTCTAAAGAAGGAAATAACGGAGTCATTTTATTAATTGTGGCCGGTTTTAGTGGCCTTGATTTTCTATTGACATTGGCAGCCAACAATGCGGTTTTTGATGCATAGTATCCAATGATTCCGCCTGTACACCCTATTATATTGTAAATTGATTTCATATAATTAATCATCTGTTAAACTTTAAGCTGCCAAAGTGCCGTGTTTAATAAGTTCTTTGGCAATATTTTAATTTTTTTACTTATGTATTTGGAGACGCTTCTCTGCACTATAATTTACTCAATTACAATATTTCTTCTGTATAAAGAATGAAATATTACAAGAGAAGTTTCAAAAATATTTTAAGGAAAACAATTCTACTGACAATATATTCCAAAAGTTGAAGGAATTATTGTAATTTTCAACTTAATAGATAATACCATGAAAAGGTTTTAATTGTTTTTAACAGAGATCCTTACGATAATGCTGATGTAGCGTGGAAAGGACTCCGCCTGGCGGATACCCTAAAAAAGAAGGAACACGAAGTCCGTATTTTCCTGATGAATGATTCTGTTGATATGGCACGAGACGCATGTAAGCCGCCGGAAGGTTATGATCAGGATTTGTCGCAAATGCTTAAGGATCTTATTTCGCAAGATGTGCCGGTTTACAGAACGAACACGATTATCAATCAATGGAATGGCTCTTACCGAAAACGCAGATTCTGATGACATGCAATATGGAATGACCATTCAGTTACAAATGAGATTATAATTATAAAGAGCTGCTGAAAAAATCAGCAGCTCAATTTTTGGTTTTATTTGGCAGCTATTCTATTATCCCCTCTAACTTTAGCAAAAAGGCATAATTAAGTGCCGTTTCCCTGTACTGCTTGAATCTTCCCGAAGCACCCGAATGGCCGGTTTCCATATTTGTTTTCAGCAGGATGAGGTTATCACTGAGGTTTTCATCCCGCAGCTTTGCAACCCACTTCGCCGGTTCCCAGTATTGTACCTG
>JBEPWN010000045.1:0-11544 GCA_041642395.1 Marinilabilia sp.
AAGCGATGGTGAATGGCAATTCTATTCCGGGCCGGGAAATATTTCATTTGATGATCCGACCAGGCCGGATGCCACGGCACAAACAGACATATACGGAACTTATGAATTAATGTGGAGCCTTTACAATGATGGCTGCACAGATTCCGGCATAGTGCAAATCACCTTTGCAGAATCGCCGTCTCCACTGGCAGGTGCTGATATTAAAGTATGCGGTTTATCTGATACGCTTGAAGCAATACCGGATATTGCCCATGGCCAATGGTCAGTCACATCGGGGCCGGGCAACATCAGCTTTACCGACAGCACCAACCCTCTGACCGAAGTAACTGTAGATGCACCCGGAACATACTCATTTGACTGGATTGAGGTCTCACCGGAGGGGTGCATCGGGAAAGCGACCCAAATTATCGAATTCATGCCACAGGCAGTTGCTGAAGTGAATTCCTTCAACAGCACAGGCTGTTCTCCCCATGAAATATCGTTCACAAATTCCTCTGTCAATACAGACAGTTATCAGTGGGGTTTTGGAGATGGCAGTTCCAGCAGCAATGAAAACCCTACGCATGTTTTTCAAATTACAGGAAGCATTCCGGAAACTTTTAAAGTAACCATGCAAGCCGAAAACAGCTACAACTGCAACGACAAAATATCCTTTGACGTAATTGTTAATCCATCTCCCACAGCGAGATTTGAAGCTGCTGATATGGAAGGATGCTCACCTCTTATTGTTGGTTTTAACAACACCTCATCCGGCGCCGACAGTTACTTGTGGGATTTTGGAGACAACACACCTGCAGTCACTGATCGCCATCCGGAACACACATTTGTCAATTCGGAAGATTATGTACAATCCTACCTCGTTAATCTGGTGGCTGAAAACAGCTATGGTTGCACCGATCATCATTCCGGTTATGTTTCAGCATATCCCGTTCGCACCATTAACCTGAATGCCAGCCCACAGGAAGGATGTTCACCACTAAGCGTACTTCTTACCACCGAACCGGGGGCCAAAGAATATTCATGGAATTATGGAGACGGCAATACAGAACAGGGAACTTATACGACGTCACATATATTTGAGAACAATACATCCGAAGACCTCACTTTTCAGATTGACGTCACCGGAACCTCCACCTTTGGATGTTCAGAACAGGCCTCCACAACGGTTTTGGTACATCCATCTCCCAAGGCAAGTTTTGATGCAACACCCCATGAACAGCAAATGCCCGAACGCACCGTCACAGTGACAAACCAAACGCCCGGACAATGGAATTATATGTGGGACTTTGGCGATGGAACAACTGCTGATGAGGAAAACCCCTCACCTTATCAATACACAGAATCAGGCAATTACGAAATTTTTCTCCGTGCATATAGTGATTATTGTGAAACACAGGTTTCTACAATGATTAAAATATCCCCGATGGTTCCGGCAATTGATTATGGAGATGACCAAAGCGGCTGCCCACCCCTCACCGTTTCTTTTTTCAATAACACACTTGATGCCACTTCCTATTTATGGGAATTTGGAGATGGCAGACTTTCACAGGATCCTGAACCAACACATACTTTCAGGATTCCGGGAACATATAATGTAAAACTTACAGCTTACGGACCAGGAGGTACCGTTACAAGCGATGATGTAACCATTGAAGTTTTCGAAAATCCCACCCCTATCTTTGAAGCTGTTCCCAAAGTGGTTTATATTCCGAATGAAGGAGTTAATTTCATCAACAAATCAGAAAATGCCGACAATTATTTGTGGCTGTTTGGCGACGGAGAAACCTCTGCTGAATTTTCACCCACTCATGTGTATAGTTCTACCGGATTCTATAATGTCACCCTCAGCGTTGAAAACGACCGGGGTTGCACCAACGAAATAACAATACCCAATGCTGTTAAAGCAGAACAGGGAGGCGAAATAGAACTTCCAAATGCATTTACACCCAATAAAAACGGACCATCAAATGGGCAATACAATTATGGAGACCGATCAAATCATGTATTCTATCCTTTTGTACAAAAAGGAATTGTGGAATATCAACTTCAAATATATTCACGCTGGGGTGAATTAATGTTCGAGAGCAACGACATAAATCAGGGATGGGATGGATATTTTCGTGGCAACCTTAGTCCCCAGGGGGTATACATATGGCGCATCACGGCCACTTACAGCAATGGAAAGAGAATTGAAAAAACAGGGGACGTTACACTACTCAGATAATGGAAGGAAAGGATGGTAAGAAAAATACCCAAATATGTAATAATATTCATATCCATTCTGTTTTTCACAGAACAAAAGAGTGGTGCCCAGGATTTGCATTTCTCTCAATTTTATGCATCACCGCTATATCTGAGTCCTTCCCTGGCTGGCGCTACCGATGGGGCCAGGCTTGCAATGAATTACCGCAATCAATGGCCCGGCATAGAAAAAGCATTTACAAGCTATGCGGTTTCATTTGATAATTATTTTAACACATTCAACAGCGGATTGGGCATTATACTGGCTCAGGACAAAGCCGGGAGTGCCGGCCTTACCACTACCCATGCTGCACTTCAATACTCATACAACATACAACTCACCGATCAGTGGCAAGTTGTTCCGGGCATTCAGTTCGCTTACGGCAATCGTTCAATAGACTTCGGCAAGTTGCGCTTTGCTGATGAACAAATAGGCGGAGGTGCATCAGGTTCATGGGATAATTTAAGCAATGAACAGGCCCAGTACGTTGACTTTGCATCATCCATACTCTTATACAGCCCGGCCCTCTGGATCGGAATTACAGCTGACCATCTGGCTCGTCCCAATTATTCATTTCTTGGAGAACGAATGCAACTTCCACGGAAATATGTGTTTTTCGGCGGACTGAATTTCTGGACAGAAAAACGAAGACGGATAAAAGGTGACAGAGCATTTGCAGGAAGTTTCAGGATTCAGCATCAGGAAAAGTTTAACCAGGCCGATGTGGGTGCTTACTGGTTTAACGATCCTCTGGAAATTGGAGTTTGGTATCGGGGACTTCCATTGTTCAAAAATGATGTTGAAAATAAAATGAATCAGGATGCAATCGTAGTTTCTTTATCCTATCGCCATGGAGCGGTCAGGTTTGGCTATAGCTACGACATCACCATCAGCGGACTGGGATGGAACTCAGCCGGGGCCCATGAATTGTCCCTCATCTTTGAATTCAACCAGAACTTCAAGCTTCGCAATAATGGGCGCAGACCGGCTGTGCCTTGCCAGGGATTTTCCAATCCACTGATCGACCAGAATAACAGTGGAAAATATCGCAAAAAAAACCGGAGAATCTTTTAGCATTGGTTGAACAGATTTAAGAGGCCTTAGATATTCAGACCTCCTGACCCGCCCTTAGAAACAAATTGATTGCTCCATTTATTTCGCAAAGGGAAAATATCCCATTTTAGCTGGAAAAATCAAAGATGCAACTCTAATAATAATATTAGGTCCTAATCAGATCCGGGCCAACTTCATACCAGATTCGTGACAGATTCACAAGAAATTCATTATAGAGTTATTATCAAGTCGTATTAAAGTCTAATTAAATTCAATTATAATTGAATTTAATTAGACTTTAATACGACTTTAAATAGACTTTACTATGACTTTACAATGGAACAGTTACGAAGTTGATCCGAAGCAGGTGCGGAGATAAACCGACTAAAGTATTAGACGCATATAAGAAAAATGTAGAACATGATGTCGGGGAAGGCTCTGACACATGCATTGACCCATTTATACTGGGGCTAGGGGCACTAGGAAATCCCAAATAAAATCGACTGGATAAAACTTTATATTTTTACTATATTTGTTTGCAACACCTTCAATGAACTTAATTATTAACATACAAAAAAGTAAAAATCATGAAATTTTCACTTCCTCAATTACCGTATCCGTTGGATGCACTGGAACCTAACATTTCCAAAAGAACTCTGGAATTCCATTACGGGAAACACCATCAGACCTATGTGAACAAGCTAAATGATCTTGTTCCAGGAACGAAATTTGAAAACGCCGATCTTGAGACCATCATTAAAGAAGCTGACGGTGGCATATTTAACAATGGTGCCCAGGTGTGGAATCACACCTTTTATTTTTCTTCGTTTTCGCCAAAAGGAGGCAAAGCCCCTACTGGCCCTCTGGCACAAGCCATCGACGAAACTTATGGTTCGTTTGACAATTTTAAGGAAGAGTTTTCCAGTGCGGGTGCAACTTTGTTTGGCTCAGGATGGACCTGGCTGGTTAAAAACGGCGATGGCAAACTCGAAATCGTTAAAGAAAGCAACGCCGGAAATCCATTGCGTAACGGGATGACCCCGATCCTCACCTGCGATGTATGGGAACACGCCTATTATCTGGACTATCAAAACAAACGACCTGCTTACATTGAGAACTTCTGGAATTGTGTAGATTGGGATATTGTTGGAAAAAGATTTTAACAATAGATCGTTAAAAAAAGGCTAAACGCAAAGACGCCATGACGCAAAGTTTTTTACTATCAGAGAGTTGCCGTCAAAACTCGTCTGTGTGCAAATAGATCTTAGGCAGACATTTGCAAAAGCTTAACGGACTATTGATTTAAAGGATATCCAAACAAATCCATCATAAACAATTATGATGGATTAAACAGGGCCACAATTAAACTACTCTAATTTTCCATTATTAAATTATGACCAATCTTAAAGATTTAATCAAACGCAATCGCAGTTATCGTCGTTTTTATCAGGAAATAAGTATTCCCGAGTACATACTCGAAGGCCTGGTTGATCTCGCCCGATTGTCACCCTCAGCGCGTAATGCGCAAACCCTGAAGTATTTCATTTCATGCGACGCCGAAACAAATTCCAGGATTTTCCCCCATTTATCATGGGCAGGTTATCTGAAAGACTGGAAAGGACCTAAAGAAGGTGAACGCCCCTCGGGTTATATCATCGTTCTGAATGACATTAATATTTCGGATACCTATTTTTGTGATGATGGAATTGCTATTCAAAGTATTTTGCTGGGTGCAGTAGAGCAGGGCCTGGGAGGCTGTATCATCGGATCAGTGGAACGGCTTAAACTTGTGAAAGCGCTTAACATTCCGTCTCATCTGAAAATAGTTGAAGTAATTGCTTTAGGGAAGCCACGTGAAGAAGTGGTTATCGAAGATGTAAAAGAGGGAGACATCAGATATTGGCGTGATAGCAATCAGGTTCACCATGTACCTAAACGACCTCTGGATGAAATAATTGTGAAATTATGAAATCAAAAGGAACATTACCGGCAATACAACCGGTTTTGTTCCTTTTATTTTTTAATTCGATAGTTCCACATCCATGGCCACATCCTCACCCCGTTCATTTCGCACGATTTTAAACTGCACCTGATCGCCCGCCTCCAGATCGTAAAAATCGCACCCTACCACTGCTTCATAATGAAAGAATAAATTCTCCGGCGGATATTTAATAAATCCGTATCCTGATTTTACGGATAATATTGTACTGGTTTTATATTCACTGTCCCCGGCATTAACCGTGTTGTCTTCATCACCCTTTTCAATATTTTTTGACGAAACTTCTTTGGTCACAAAAAGCTTATCTATAATCATCGATTCTTCAGCGGTAGGCTCGTTAATTATTTCTTCCATATATATAGGATAAGTCACCACATTAATTAAATCCTGGGATGTGCGGGTGACCCGGTAATTTCCAAAATCGTCGCGATATTCAAAATCCCAGGAAAGTAACATAATGCGAGTCCCCAATGAGTTGAGCTTTCTGGCCAGCGGCACGTAATCACTATCAGAAGCAATCAGCACAATCACATCAAAACGCTTGTAAAAGGCCAGTTCAAAAGCTTCAAGTGCCAACCATACATCAATGCTTTTATCGGAGCGTTGGTGGCTGCCATTATTTCTGACAGGCAAATAATGGGTAGTGACACCTTCCGAGAGAAGAATGTCATCAAAAACACGGTCGTAATAAAGAAGATTCCCCTTCTGGCTGGCTTCGGCGGCCCGGAGTCGACTTCTAAAATAATGAGCATCGACTATCTGGCTGTGAGAAAAACCATTGGGCCCATATTCCAGGGAAGATATTTTGCTTCGGATAAAATCGTGCAACCCGGAGATGCTAATACGACTGTGGCGATCGTGAACGTAATTGTAGTAGTTACTTACATGAAAAAAATAATTGCCATCATAAAAAACTCCTATTCGTATTAATTCTCCATCTTTATCAGTATGCATTTCTTACATTTTATTATATTTATTTTCCCCTAATCAAATGAACGGCACCTTCTTTTTTGTGAACTTCATTTTTATTGTAGCCTTCACCTCTGATATAATAGAAATAAACACCTGGAGTACCTGTTTTGTTGCCAACTTTTCCATCCCATCCTGTGGTGGGATCTGTACTTTCATAAACTTTGCGGCCCCATCGGTTAAAAATCAACATTTCAAATTTTTTAAGCGACCGGTAGGCCACACGAAATTCATCATTCACCCCGTCATTATTAGGTGTAAATACATTGGGAACATCAAGCTCAGATTCCCACACATTCACAACATATGGCTCACTCAGATCTTCACATCCGGAATCGCGATTTAACACTCTCAGATAAACACTGTCGGTACCGGCTTCTGAAAATACAAACAATGGATTTCGCTCTAACGAGCGTCCGGCGTCCCCAAAGGTCCACTCCGTTACGGTAACATGCCCAAGTGATTCGTCATTAAATCTAATTTCAATGGGTGCCGATCCCTGTATTTCATCATGACGCTCATGCGCCACTGTATCCTTTAATCCTTCTGTTTCATAAACTGCCTTTACGGCAATGGACACATAATCCACCCGGGCTTCCATTGCATTAGAGAAACGGTCAGTAACAGTAACCAAATAAGTCAGATCTTCATATGGAGCATCAAATTTAACAGTCTGACCGTTAAGCTTTTCGCTTAAAGCCGGAATTGTGGTCCAATCATAGCTTCGCTGATATTCAACACCCCCGGGGGTATCATCAGCGGGATCATAAAAAATAAGAGGAACTGAGTCAGATGAAGCAGTAAGTTGTATTTCAAAACAATCATCGAAAACAATTTCAGCATCCAAATTGGTCAATGCCTGAGAATTGAACACCCAAAATCTTTGAGTTACAGGTTGGCTCACACCATCATCTATTTCAACCATGTATCCACCAGGCTGCTCTACAACAATGCTATTCACTCCATTGGCAAAAAGATTGTCCCAGGAATTATCCACCCCATCGCGTTGAAACCAGGAGATATTGGAAGCAACCTCATTTTCGTAACTTATTCTCATGGATGAACCCTCCGGAAAACAGAAAACGGGATCATTATCGGGCGTGGTGGCATAATTGGTTTCAGCAAAAATAGCACCCACAGCTTCAATCTGGCCAATCATTTTGCCCGGAACCAAAACCATTATAAAAAAAAGAAACAGAAAAACACGGATTTTCATTATAGAAAAACTACTTTGGTTAAATTTAAAACACGAAATTACAATAATTAAACGTTTTTGCAGTCCAATAAATTGCATTTTAAATGATCCTGATTTCACCCGGATTGATTTCACCCTGTGAGCAATAAAACAAAATAATTTCTCATCACACAGGATTTCTTATCTTTGCTCAACAAAAACAAATCCAAAACCAATCAACACATAATGCAAAAAATAAAATCATCAAATATATTTGTTGCCTTTTTTTTGATTCTTGCTTCATTTGTTTTCCCGAATTGTAATCCTGTCGAAGAAAAAGAAGAAAAAAAAACAGTCAATAAACAGGAACTTCCAATCAAAGAGCTGGATCAGTGGCAAGACGACAGACTTTCATTATTTGTCCACTATGGGGTTTATTCTTCACTTGCCGGAACATGGAACGATGAACCGATAGATGGTGCCGCAGAAGAAATATGGGCAACATCAGACATGTTTGTTGAAGATTATGAAAAGGTCGCCCGCAACTTTGACCCCAAAGAGTGGGACGCACGTAGTATTGTGAGCATCGCAAGAGACATCGGCATGCGCACCATCATATTAACTGCCAAACACCTCGATGGATTTTGTCTGTTTTCCACAGAGACTACTTCTTTTAACATTGTTGATTTCACTCACATCGACAGGGACATTATGGCCGAAATGGCCGAAGCCTGCAAGACAGGAAACATTAAATTAAGCCTCAGATTTTCACTTACCGACTGGCATCTTCCTGCAGCTTATCCAATGTCGAAATACCACGCCACACCTGTTCCGGAATCCCATCATCGTGTCAACCTGCAGCAAATCGAAGAATTGCTTACAAACTATGGAGACATTTCTGAAATATACTTTCATTCGGGTTTCAACACACCTGAACAAAGCCGGGATCTTCGGGATCTCATAAAAAAGCTTCAGCCCCAATGCCTCATCAGCAATGGAATTGGCAATAATTTTGGAGATTTTATCTCAACCGCCTTCAATCAGTTTCCTGCACATGATCTTGATGTACCATGGATCATGCCTGCCTCCATTGATCCTTCAACTCTTGCATATCACGAGAAACTTAAAAATAATTACGGAACAAAGGAAAAAGCACGTGAAAAGGTAAGAGAACTGGTTGATGTCATTTCGAAAGGCGGGAATTTTGCCCTAAATATTGGTCCAAAAGGCAACGGATCAACCGGCTCTTTTGAAGAAGAGACACTCAATCAAATTGGTCGCTGGATCAAAGTAAACCGAAAAGCTGTTTTTGGGACCAAAAAAAATCCTTTTGATAATGATTCGCCTTTTTGGAAAATCACTCATAATGCAGACAAACTTTATATTTTTGTTGATTCCGTTCCTTCTACAGAAAAAATAAAACTCACCGGGCTTAAAAATAAGGTTGCATCCGCGCAATTTTTAGGTAGTGGCATTGAACCGGAATACATTCAAAAAGGGAACACACTTGAAATAACATGGACTTCACCGGCAATGGCCGACCCTATGCAGTTATTTGTTATCGAAGTTGAACTAACAGATACCCTTCATCAGGTTCCGGAAAAAACATTAAAAATAAATCCCTCAGACACCCTTATTCTGACACGAGCAAATGCTCTCACGCATCAAAGCATTTCAAGTGGAGATAAATATTCTTCTGTCCCATCAGTCACAGCAATAAAATGGAACATTGAAGCTTCTCATGTGCTGAAAGCCGAAATAAAATTCTCATCCCGGGAAATTGGCCGGAACATTCTTCTGGAGACCTCTGGTAATGAGACATTGCTCCAATTAAAAGGACAACAGGGAGAATTGATCAGTTCCCAGGCTGATACGGTGCAGACAGGTACTGTATTCCGTTCAAAAGCATTTTACGGAGCAATGGATGAAATACATGTGAACCCAAATGGAAATAACCGTCTTCAGATAGCCAAATCGTCATGGATGGCCATGAGCAATAACTCTAAAAAACCAGTTAATCCACTTCCAATGACCGCACATTATTATTATGTGGAAATTGACTCGGAAAACCAACAGAAGCATTGTTACGAAATTTCCGGAAACGATGGGTTGCAAGTTTGGCTGAATAACGAGGAATTAATACTTTCGCGAAATACAACACCAGAAAAACCAATAAAGAAACATCTGGTACTGGATTTGCAGGAAGGAAAAAATATTCTTCTGATCAAAAATTATAACCGGAAAGGAAGCAGTGACATGTTCAACCTTACCGTCGTTGACGATGCCCGTTGGTACTCACAGTTCGTAACATTCTCTTCAAATCCGGAATTTATTAAAATTAAGCGTGCAGACAATACCAACCCACATGAAGACATTAATCTCATAAACTTTTCAATTATTCTAACACCGGAAAAATAAAGAATTCCTATATTCGGAATTTGGATAATCTAAATATATTTGTGGAAAAATACCTGGAACAACTCAATGATGCTCAACGCGAAGCAGTAGTAAACACTGCCGGCCCGGCGCTTGTTATTGCAGGAGCCGGATCGGGCAAAACGCGTGTACTAACCTATCGCATTGCCCATTTGTTAAGTCAGGGAGTACCACCATGGTCGATCCTGGCTCTCACTTTTACAAATAAGGCAGCCCGCGAAATGAAAGAGCGCATTGGGTTAATTGTAGGCAAAGAAGTAGCTTCCAAATTATGGATGGGAACATTTCACTCTGTTTTTGCACGTATCCTGCGTATTGAAGCCGAGCATCTGCGTTATCCGAAAACCTTTACAATATATGACACCGCTGATTCTAAGAGTCTAATTAACAGCATACTGCGCAACCTCAAAATCAACAAGGACAAATCTTACAAACCTGGGACAGTGTTGGGGCGAATCTCTTCTGCTAAAAACGACCTGATCGTACCTGCCGCTTATGCGAATGATCCACAACGCGCTTCGGCCGATGCAGCGTCACGCATTCCTATGATGCCCACAATTTTCGAAAATTACATGCGCGAATGTTATAAAGCAGGTGCAATGGATTTCGATGATTTGCTGCTTAACACCAACATTTTGTTTCGCGATCACCCCGAAGTGCTGGCCAAATACCAGGAACGTTTTAACTACATACTTGTAGATGAGTATCAGGATACCAATTTTTCGCAATATTTGATTACCAGAAAACTGGCCGAGAAGCATAAAAACATATGCGTAGTGGGTGACGATGCCCAAAGCATTTACAGTTTCAGAGGAGCAAAAATTGAAAACATACTCAATTTCCGCAACGATTATCGTGATTATAAGTTGTTTAAATTAGAGCAGAACTATCGCTCCACACAAACTATTGTGAATGCTGCCAACAGCATTATTGCTCATAATAAGGGGCAAATACAGAAAAAGGTTTTTTCGGAAAAAGATGCAGGACCTAAAATAAACATGATACAGTCACATTCCGATGTTGATGAAGGATTTATTGTAATCAACGACATCAGCGACATGCGGCTAAGACATCAGCTGCATTATCAGGATTTTGCAATACTGTACCGCACCAATGCCCAATCGCGGATATTTGAAGAAGCTCTGCGGAAAAAAAGTATTCCTTACAAAATATACGGAGGTCTTTCATTCTATCAACGAAAAGAAATCAAAGACCTGTTGGCCTATCTGAGAGTCACGATTAACCCCAAGGATTCCGAAGCTTTAAAACGAGTCATCAATTATCCGGCCCGGGGAATTGGAAAAACCACGATGGAGAAGCTTGAGGGCCTTGCCAACCAGCACAATGTAAGCGTCTGGGATGTTATTACCAATCCGGCACTTCCCAATGCTGGCTTTAATTCAGGGATATTAAAAAAGCTCAACAGTTTTACGCGCCTTGTTTCAGGTTTCATCAGCCAGATGCCCAACATGTCGGCCTTTGACATCACCAATGAAATTGCGACTCAAAGTGGCATAATGAAAGAATTGCATCAGGACAAATCCCATGAAAGTCAGACGCGCCTGGAAAACCTGGAAGAACTATTTAATGCCATTCGCGAATTTTCTGATAGTCGTCAGGAAAGCGGCGAAAGCAACGGATTGGTTGATTTTCTGGAAGAAGTATCATTGC